>JAFSXR010000036.1 GCA_017443985.1 Synergistaceae bacterium | reverse complement strand
TTTTATTTTTTCTTTTCATTATGAACTAAAAATTTTGCTGAATAAAATTGTGATAAATTATAGCACTTAATTATTGATTTTTGTCAAGAGGAAAAATTTTTTATGAAAAGGCGAAAATAAAAAATATAATTAAGAAAATAATTCAGGATAATAAGTATTCAAAAATTCAGATACTGTAACAATTTGAACACCATTAAAATTATTGAGTGTTAATAAGTCTTTATCTCCACTCACTATATAAATACACTTGCCGTCAATGGCACATTCTATAAATTTATTGTCGTCAGGGTCTCTGCATATTTCAACATGTGTAGTCGGTGTAATTTTTTCCATATATTTTATGATTTCGTCAAGAGAAAATTGCATGGGCTTATAAGGATATTTAAGCGAAAGTTCTTCCATAATGCGTTCATACTCATTGAGAATTTCATTAGAAACACATGCTTGAAAATCATTAAAAACTAATAAACGCACAAGCGTTCCGGGTTGACCGCCGAAAAACATGGCAGAAGCTATAACGTTTGTGTCAAGTACGATTTTCATTTTTCATTTTCTCGCGTTTACGGACAGCCCTAATAGCTTCGGTTATATCGCTTTCTTTCATTCCTACATTACGCGCCCATTCTGCGGCTTTGTCCATATTTGCTAAAAATTTCATAAATTCTATTTTTGTTATAGAAGTGTCAAGCATAAGAATCACTTCCTTTCAATTTATTATAACATCATAATAAAAAAAGGAGTCAGGATTTTTACCTCCTAACTCCTAATTCCTAACTTCTAACTGAATTAAAATTTATTTCTCGCTAAATTCCGCGTCTACAGTGTCGCTGTCATTGTTAGCTGACGCGCCCCCTGAAGCTCCTGCGTCCGCGCCCGGATTGGCTCCTGCTGAAGGGCCTGCGTTCTGATAAATCCTTGCGCCGAACTCCTGAAGAGTCTTCATTAAATCATCTTTGCCGCTCTTCATTCCGGCCTCGTCGTTTTTCTCAATGGCTTTTTTCAGAGCGTCAACCTTTGAATTTACTTTGCCCTTCTCGTCGGGGCTCATCTTGTCGCCCAAGTCGCGCATTAATTTTTCAGCCTGAAAGACTGCTCCGTCGGCCTCGTTGCGTGTCTCGGCGGCTGCGCGTTTTTTCTCGTCGTCGGCTGCGTGTTCTTCAGCGTCGCGCTTCATTTTTTCAATATCATCTTTTGACAGGTTAGATGATTGAATAGTAATCTTCTGCTCTTTGCCCGTGCCCTTGTCCTTTGCCGTAACGTTTACTATTCCGTTAGTGTCGATGTCAAAGCTGACTTCGATTTGAGGAATACCGCGAGGCGCGGGGGCAATTCCGTCGAGCGAAAATTGTCCGAGTTTAACGTTGTCCGCCGCCATAGGACGCTCGCCCTGAAAGACCATAATTTCAACTTGGGGCTGATTGTCCGCCGCCGTCGTGAAAATCTGCGAAGCGTGAGCAGGGATTGCCGTGTTGCGCTCAATCATTTTCGTCATGACTCCGCCGAGCGTCTCAATGCCGAGCGTTAAAGGCGTAACGTCAACGAGGACTATATCTTTATGGTCGCCCTTCAAAATCGCGCCCTGAATAGCCGCGCCTGCCGCGACACATTCATCGGGGTTGATGCCCTTCGTGGGCTCTTTGCCGAGTAAGTCAACGATTTTTTTCTGCACCATAGGCATTCTTGTTGAACCGCCGACAAGCAAAATTTTATCGATTTCGCTTGCGCTTAAACCTGAGTCAGATAACGCTCTCTGTGTCGGCTTGATTGTCCTGTCGAGCAAATCTGCGGTCATCTCTTCAAATTTTGCGCGTGTCAGTTTCATTTCCAAGTGCTTAGGCCCTGTCTGGTTAGCCGTGATGAAAGGCAATGAAATAGTCGTCTCGGTCATGTTTGAAAGCTCGATTTTAGCCTTCTCTGCGGCCTCTCTCAATCTCTGCATGGCCATGCCGTCATTTTTGAGGTCAATGCCCTCTGATTTTTTGAAGCCGTCAACGATCCATTCGACTATTCTGTTGTCCCAGTCGTCTCCGCCGAGCCTGTTGTCTCCTGCGGTCGCAAGAACTTCAAAAACGCCCTCGCCCACGTCAAGAATTGAGACATCGAACGTGCCGCCGCCTAAGTCGAAAACTAAAATTTTATGCTCCTCTTTTTTATTTTCGCCGTAAGCAAGGCAAGCCTCCGTAGGCTCGTTAATAATCCTCAAGACCTCAAGCCCCGCGATTGTTCCTGC
>JAFSXR010000035.1 GCA_017443985.1 Synergistaceae bacterium | reverse complement strand
CTACCTATTTCACGAGCTGTGCCATTTTCTTTAATCTTCTGATTGCTTCTTCGAGAACTTCATCGGAGCGTGCAAAATGGAAACGGATTAAGTTATTAATCGGTTCTCTGAAGAAACTTGAGCCTGGCACGGCAGCAACGCCGATATTTTTTATCACCCATTCGCAGAATTCCAAGTCGGTCCAGCCTTTGAACTGTTCAAGCTCAAGGAAAATTGAAATGTCAACCATGACGAAATAAGAGCCCTGCGGGACGTTATGCTTCAGTCCTGCCTCGTCAAGTCCTTCGAGAAATCTGTTGCGCTTGTGAGTATATTTTTCTTTCAGCTCGTCATAATATTCATCAGGGAGTAAAAACGCCTGCGTGGCGGCTTCCTGTAACGGCGCAGCAGCTCCGACCGTCAAGAAGTCGTGAACTTTTCTTGCTCCATCGACGACATCTTCAGGCCCGATTAAATATCCCAAACGCCAGCCGGTGATTGAATAAGTCTTTGAGAGAGAGTTGCACGTTATAACGTGGTCGAACATTCCCGGAAGTCCCGAAGCGTAGACGTGCTTATAAGGGTCAAAGACTATGTGTTCATAAACTTCATCAGTTACAACGTAAGCATCATATTTTACGGCCAAGTTACAGATTTCGAGCAGCTCTTCTTTCTTGAAAACTTTTCCGCACGGGTTAGACGGGTTGCAGATTACAATAGCCTTTGCTCCGTCCTTGAAGCCCTGTTCGATTAATTTAATATCATAGTCATAAGTCGGAGGCACTAGCGGAATATAAATAGGGGACGCGCCTGAAAGAATTGCATCGGCTCCGTAATTCTCGTAAAACGGCGAAAAGACCATGACTTTATCGCCCGGGTTGCAGATTGTCATCATTGCGCACATCATTGACTCGGTGCTTCCGCAGGTGATTACGATTTCTTTTTCGGGGTCAATCTCGCGTCCGATCGCTTTGCCCTGTTTTGCGCAGATAGCGTCGCGGAAATTTTTAGCACCGAATGTTATGGCGTACTGGTGAGGGCCGGTATAAGCCGTTTTTGCGAGCGAGTCTAACATTTCTTTGGGCGGCTCCCAGTCGGGAAAACCCTGAGAGAGATTAATCGCCCCGTACTTGTTGCAAATTCTTGTCATGCGGCGGATAACGGAGTCTGTGAAAGTGCCTACTCTGTCGCTGAGTTTTGGCATAATTAATTTCAAATCCTTTCATAATTCTAAATTACTTTTCACTGAAAATTTTAATTTTTTTTTCTTAATTTGCAATATATTTATCTAGCCTGCTTTCTTTACTTTTTTTAATTTTTCTCTTAAAATTCAAACAATTCTTCAAGTCTTATCTTAAAATAAATATAAATTTCGTAAAAGAGTGAAAAATGATGAAGAAATATCTGTTCGCTTTAATTGTGTTGCTGTCCGTGCTTCTTTACACGCTGGGTCATCGTGTTAATAGGATTGAAGTGCTTCGTATAGGCTGTGAATGCGACTATCCTCCTAATAATTGGGAAGAAGACAGGGAGACTGATTCAAACGCTCCGATCGTAAATAGAGAAGGCTTTTATGCTGAAGGTTATGACATTCAAATTGCTAAGGCAGTGGCTGAAAAAATCGGAGCTAGGCTTGAAGTGAAAAAAATTTTGTGGCAGGATCTTATACCGGCTTTGCAAAGAAGAGAAATTGACGCTATATTTTCAGGTATGCTCGATACTGACGAGCGCAAAGCACGCGCCGACTTTTCTGATACGTACGACTATTTTGAGACCGAGTACGCGATTATCGTCCATAAAGACAGCAAATACGCCCAAGCTCAAAAGCTAAATGATTTTTACGGAGCCGTAATAACAGGGCAGGCGGGGACGGCTCTGGACGTTCTTGTAGAGCAGGTGCCTGGGGCTATTCACGTTGAGCCTGCCGATACGTTCACAGAACTGCTCGATAAACTTTTGAACAATGACGTTGACGGCATTGTCATTAACGTAGATACCGGCGAAATATACGAAAAATCTCATCAGGATCTGCTAATGGTGAGATTTCCAAAAGGCAAAGGATTTAAGTTAAATTTTACGGGGACCTGCGTTGGAGTCCGTAAGAAAAATGACACTCTTTTGAGAGCAATAAACAGCGCATTAAGTGAACTTTCAAAGAGAGACCGTCAAAGAATAATGGACATGACGATTTTAAGACAGTGGGAAAATATTAATATCTGAGATTGTAACCTGATTACGGGGGTTATTTACTTTTTTTAATTTTTCTCTTAAAATGCCTTTAATTTTCCGACTTTTTATAAACTTCGCACATTCCAGAAAATTAAAGAGAGTAGGAGATAAAGGAGTGAGATAAAATTGAAGAAGTATATATTCCTTGTAATCATCTTGGCTTGTATTCTTTACTTTGCCTTAGGTGATGACCCTGCCAGAATAAAAGTTATACGTATCGGAGTTGAGTGCGATTACCCGCCCAACAACTGGGAGGAGGACGCGCCGACCGATTCGAATGTGCCTTTAGAAAATAACAAAGGCTTTTATGCGGAGGGCTACGACATTCAAATAGCTAAAGCAGTAGCTGAAAAAATCGGGGCAAAACTTGAAGTAAAAAAAATCGCGTGGCAGGATCTCCTACATGCTCTGAACCGGCGAGAGATTGATGCTGTCTTTTCCGGTATGCTCGACACCGAAGAGCGCAAACAAGACGCTGCTTTCTCCGACAGATACGACTTTCAGGAAGACGAATACGTAATTCTTGTCCATAAAAAAAGCAAATACGCCAGGGCTAAAAAATTGAGTGATTTCTACGGAGCTGTTCTCACGGGACAGAAAGGCACAGTACTGAATGACGCTATCGAACAGGTAAAAGGAGCCATTCACCTTGCGCCTCTTGAAATATTCAGCGAACTGCTCGATAAACTTTTACAGCATGAGCTTGACGGCTTAATCATAAATCTTGATAGCGCTAAAATATATGAAAAAGAACACCCTGATGATTTAGTTGTGATAGCTTTCCCCAAAGGCCAGGGGTTTACTTTAGGACACAGCGGAGTGTGCGCCGCCGTCCGAAAGACAGATAATCGACTCTTAAAAGAAATAAACGGCGTGTTAAAAAAACTTTCAAAGAGAGACCGCCAAAGAATAATGGACAGGATAATTTCAAGGCAGTGGGATAATTTATAGCTTAGTCATAAAAATCTGATATACTCTCAAAAAATATTTTTTTATAAAGGAGCGTGTATCTTTAAGTTGAATGAAAACATGCCTAAATTAAAAATAGGGAAGTATCAGCCCAAGTATCCTTTAATTCAGGGAGGAATGGGCGTTGATATTTCGGGGCCGAATTTGGCCGGACATGTTGCGAAGTGCGGAGCAATAGGAACTATAGCAAGCGTCGGGCTCGCTCATAATTCGCCGTACTTTGCGATCGAAAAACATAATTATTTTGATGCTAATGAAATCGTTGTTAAAGAAGCTGTAGCGAAGGCCAAGAGCATTGCCGGGCCCGACGGGATTGTCGCGGTAAACTGCATGGTAGCTCTTACGGATTACGACAGACAGGTCAGAGCTTCGGCCGAAGGTGGAGCGAATGTAATAATCTCCGGCGCGGGACTGCCACTGCGGCTTCCGGATTATACGAAAGATTTTCCCGATGTTGCGCTTGTGCCCATAGTAAGTTCAGCGAAGGCAGCGAGTTTAATTACGCGCCACTGGGAGAAAAAATATAATCGTCAGCCTGACGCATTCGTTGTCGAAGAGCCTGCGACGGCCGGGGGGCATTTAGGAGCAACGACTATCGAGCAGGTTTATGACCCGGCATTGAGGCTTGAAAAGGCCGTGCCTGATGTTGTCCGTTTTGTCGCTGAAGAGATGAAGAGCGATATTCCCGTAATCGCCGCCGGAGGTATCTGGGACAGAAAAGATTTAGAAAGAGCCTTCTCGCTCGGAGCTAAAGGCGTTCAAATGGGGACGAGATTTGCATGCACTTATGAGGGCGATGCGTCCGACAGATTCAAGCAGGCATATATCGACGCTAAAGAAGAGGACGTAGTTTTAATTCACAGCCCCGCAGGACTTCCGGGAAGAGCCATAAAAAATCCTTTTGTTGCGAAATATCTTGAGGGCGAAGTCGAAAGCAAGCCGTGCTTCGCAAATTGCCTGACACACTGCCGCTATAGAAAGACCCACGAGACTTTCTGCATCGCCGCCGCTCTCGTTGATGCTCAAGTCGGGAACTGGGAGACCGGATTATTTTTCTGCGGAAGCAATGTAGTTAAAGTCAATAAAGTTGAACACGTCAGCGATATTATTTCAGAATTGTTTGAATGAACTGCCGCCGCTTCCATAAGCGGCGGCTCACATATTAATTACAGCCCTATGTTAAATAAATTATCAATCAGCTGCTGCTTAACCTGATCACCCGTTGACTCTTCCTCGACGCTCTCGCCGCCCGGCCCGACCGGGAATTTCAGATTTAATTTGAATTGCGTATCTTCGCGTTGTTTTTCTTCGTCCTTGTTTAATAAATCGATCGGCAAAAAATCTTCTATGGGCTTTGAAACTTCTAAGTCCAAAAGGCGTAACTCCTGCCAAGAATTTGCGAGCCTGAACGAGACGCTCTGATAGTCTCTGCGCTTCACGCCGAAGATTCGTCCTGCCGCGTCCTTCAAAAAGTTTTGAGCAAGTCCGCCGGTCATGTATTGAAAAATTCCCTTCATTGCGCCTAATAACTGGTCAAGAATTTTTAAGTCAAATCTTCCCTCGAATAAAAGATTTAAGCCCTTGCCCGGTATTCCCATCGCGCCGTTGATGTGAACGTATCTGTAGAGCGGTTCATCTTTGCCTGCGCTTGCGCCTGAGCCGGGATTAAGAAATAAATCTTTGCCGTCCCAGAAAAAAGAGCCGCTGATATTTTCAAAAGTAATTTTTTTCGTGGGAGTAACTTTATCAATTATGCTCATCTTGTGAATATAGCCCGGAGTCGTTGAAAATTTTCCGTTCGCGTAACTCATCGACATGACTCCGAAATCGCCTTTCATCGTAACTTCAGCGTCTGCCTTGCCGACAAGCTCGCCTTCAGGAAGAAACGGAGCTGCCAGTTTTCCGAAATCAAGCTCGGAAATTTTTACTTTGCCATTAAAAATTTTCTTTGTTACGTCAACGTCAAGCGCGGAATTTATTTCGCCGCCGCTCAAAAACGCAACGCCCTTTTTCATTTCGATTTTGTTCTTGGCCTGCGAAAAAATTACGGGCAGAGAAATATTTTTTATGCTTATCTTGTCCATAATTTTTATTTCTTTTGAAGAGGCATTTATGTTAATCGGCGAATTTGCCTTCGTGCTTCCCGTTACGCTGACTTTCGCAAAGCCTTTCGCCATTCCTTCCATGTTAGGCATCTGAGCTTCAATCGCCCTGTTAATGTCAATAGGCTTCGTGTCAACGCGGTACAGCCACACGCCGTTTTTATTCTGTAAATCTATATCGGCTTCGGGCTTAAATTTTTCGACTCTTGCTCCGGCGTTGATTTTATAGTGATCAGCTTCGGGCGAATTTAATTTTGCGAACACGTCCCGAATTTCCATCGTGCCGTAAAAAATCGGCCTTGTGATTTTTAATTCAGCTTCGGGCTTCGCGATCGTCCCCTTAGCTTTGATTTCAGCATCAATAACTCCGTCGACCGGCGAGCTTCCCATAGCGGCGGTTAAAACTTTCTTTAAGTCAAAATGTTTCACGTTCGCATAAAAACTTATTGCACTGTCATTAAAATTTTTTTGATTGAGAGTGAATAGCCCGTTGCCTTTTATGGCGGATTTATTAATTTTCGCGTCAATTTTGCTGACGGTGATTTTTTTCATGTCGCCCCTAGCTTCGATTAAACCGCTTGGCATATCGACGAGCGAACCGGCTTTTATTTTCTCTGCTCTGACGTTTGCATGAAAGTTAGGATTTTTCGCCGTGCCTTTTACAGTAACCGCGCCCATGACTTTTCCTGAAACCGGCATGTTTTCATCTTGAAGTTTGAAGGCTCTCAAGGTCTGCTCTAAATTTATTCCGTTCGTTGTAGCGTGAATGTCAATGCCGGGATTTGAAGTATTTTTCAAATTCACCGAGCCTTTTAGATTTAACGATCCGCCCGGCAAAATTGCTCTAGCGTCAGAAATATTTAATATATTGCCGACGTAGCTGACGGGTAAATCAAAATCTCCGATCCTCATTCTTTCATAGCCGAAATTTCTGGCTTTCAAAACTGCATTCGCTTTTATTGAGTCAATGTTGTTGTAATTTCCTGACGCTTCGGCTTTTAGTCCGTACAGCCCGATAATATCTTTTAATTCCGGCATAATAACTCTCGGCTGTAAATTTTCGGCTTGCGCTGAAAAATTAAAATCTCCCGTGTTAATGTCAGCTCCGCCCGACGCACTGATTAATCCTTTTGCGAACTCGGCAGAAAATCTTTCAAGTTCCGCTTTATTTTCGTTCACGCTGTATTTTGCAAGCGCGTTTATACTATTCACAGTAAAGCCGTTCGCTGAAATTTTATCTGAAGTTAAAGCTGTGTTGATGTCTAAATTATCTGAAATTATGGTGCGCACTGTAACTTTTCCTGAAGGCTTTTTGATTGAATTAGCGATTTCCGGGAAAGTATTAATTAAAGTCGGAACGTCAAGATTTACGACGGAGATAACGGCCTGCGGTTTTATATTGCCTTTAACGTCTTGGGCAGCTTCTCCGCGTGCGAATAATTTTCCTCCGAAAACCCTGCCGCTTAAATCAATTTTCGGGGCATTTTTTTTATTTAATTTTATTTTTGCCGAGAGGTCATTAACAATTTTCATTCCCATTGCAGAAATCGAAGGCATGTCGGCGTTGAGTTCGGCTACAGTGTTCGAGAGAATGTCGCCGCTTGCTATCGTGTTAATGTCAAAATCAACATTGCCGCCCTCGCCTTTTAATTTTAAGTCAGGAGCGAACATTGCGCCGATTTCCGTGAGAGAAATATTTTTTGCTTTGCCCTTCGCTAAAACTTTCATGTTTGAAAAATCAGCGGCCGCGTTCAAATTTAATTTTGCTGCACGTGTACTCACTGCCGCGTCAGTCAGAGAAATTAAATTTTTTCCGTCCCAGTTAAACGGCAGTTTGAAATTTAACGGAATGTCCATGATATTAGCCTTAGGCATCGAGACAACTCCTGCGGCCTTTATAAAATCTCCGTCGGCTTCGGCTGAAACTTCACCGTCAATTATTCCCGACATTTTAATGTCTATCGGAGGCGCGAATTTTAATAACTCGTCGAGCGAAATTTTTGAAAAATTCAAATTTGCCTTCAGCGGTTCTAGCGTCGCGCTGAGTGAGCCCTTGCCGCTGCTGCCGATTGACAAGTCTGACGAAATAATTTCAAACGCATTAATATTTATAAGTGCGTTAGTTTTTAAGGGAAAAATATTTTCGCCTGAAATAATTTTTGCGTCTAAAAATAAATTTCCGGCCTCACTCAACTTTAATTCTTTTAACTCTAAATTTGAGTAAGGCGTTGCAAAATTTACGTCCTCAATAGAAATATTAAACGGGTTGAGCTTGAGGTTAAAGGGCATTGTGTCTTCGCTTTCTTTCTTTTCTGTTGAGGCAAAATGATCTGCGGCGGTCATAACTTTTTCTAAGTCGGAGCTCAGGCCGCGAACTGTTAGAGATTTTATGAAGGGCAGACCGTCCATTCCTTTTAAGGCCAAGTCCCAGTCAGGACTCGCGGAAAAATAATCGAGGGTCAATAAATTTTCGTCGCCTGAAATTAATTTCACGCCGTCAACAGTAAAGCCGTTACGGACAGAGCCGTTAATGCTGTTAATTTCGAGCTGCATCGGAGCGAGGAAAAAGTTTCCTGCTCTTTGGGCCAGCGGCTGAACGAGCCACGACCCTGTATCGAACCAGAACAGGGCGGCTCCTGCGGCAATTAAGATTAAACACAGATATATAAAATATTTTATAAGCGCGGCAAAAAATCGCACGTTAAATTCACTCTTTCAAAAAAAATTTTTCTTTAATTATATTCTAACTCAAAAAATTTAGTAAAAATACGCAGAGGAAAAATTTTTGAAAGTCTCTCGAAAAAATTTACGCTTTTAATTTTTGAATCGTCTCCGTGAAAAATTGTGAGCATTAAAAAATTTTAAGATTTTTGTAGTCCCCATTGTAGTCCCCAAAAAAACAGTTCCCCGATTTTTTCGAGGAACTGCCAAAAACTATTTCATTATATCAAAAAAAAATTTTTTTAATTATTTTCGATGACTGTGAAGAAGTTCATGCTCTCTGCCCTTGATTAAAGTGTCGTAAAGCGCGAGGGCCGTCGGATTTTCGTTCGACTTCTTAATCTGCGTGTTCACGTCCGAAACATAAAGCCCCTGCTTGCGTGCTTCTTTAGTCCTGACTCCTGCGTGAACGGGCTGGCCGCCTCCCATGATACAGCCGCGTCGGCACGCCATGACTTCGACAAAATGATAAAAACTTTCGCCGTTCTTAATTCTCGTCAATAGCGCGTTGGCTTCTGCAAGTCCGCTGACGACTGCCGCTTTAATTTCGTGGCCTTTATAACGGAAAATAAACTCACGCAGCGGACCGGGACCTCTTACGCCGCTGTGCCGAAGCTCCTCGATCGCTGAACGTTCCGGGCCTTCGCAGAGCGTACGCAGTGCTGCCTCCATAACTCCGCCGGAATTTCCGAAGATAACGCCTCCGCCCGACCCCATTCCGAAAGGCATATCTGCGGCTTCGCTTTCAAGCCTGTCGAACTGAATACCGGCACGCTTAATCATAGTTATCATTTCTTCAGTCGTGATTACGTAATCGACATTCTGAATGCCGTCGCGCTTCAAATCTTCACGCAAAATTTCAGCCTTCTTGGCCGTGCACGGCATGACAGCGATGGAGAGAATTTTCTTGCCCTCGTTCTTCGCCGGGTCTTTGAAATATTCACGCGCAACAGAGCCGAGCATTTGAAGGGGCGAGTAGCTTGTCGAGATGTTCGGGACAAATTCCGGCCAGCGTTTTTCACAGAACGCGACCCACGCCGGGCAGCACGAAGTAAATAACGGGAAGGGCCCGCCCTTTTCAAAAATCTCTAAAAATTCTTTGCTCTCTTCTAAAATTGTCATGTCCGCGCCGAAGGTCGTATCGTAAACTTCATCAAAGCCGAGACGGTGAAGAGCCGCAACGATTTTTCCCATGACGTTCTCGCCGCGTTCGCCTCCGAAAGCCTGACCGGCCGCAACTCTTACGGCAGGAGCGACTTGAGCAATAACTTTGACGTTAGGATCTGAAAGAGCTTCCCAGACCGGGCGAATGTTCGTGTTAATGCTGATTGCTCCCGTCGGACAGACTACACGGCACTGGCCGCAGTTCACGCAGTCAGTTTTAGCGATGTCCTTATTAAATGCCGGGCTGACCATTGCCTCTGTTCCGCGATGTGAAAAATCAATCGCGTTTACGCCCTGAATACCCTCGCAGACTCTCACGCAGTCGCCGCATAAAATACATTTGTTCGGATTTCTCACGATTGAAGGCGAGCTGAAGTCTATCGGGTGATGTCCTTTATGAGCAGGATATGAAACTCTTTCAACGCCAAGCCTGTGGGCTAATCTCTGTAAATCGCAGTCGCCGCTCTTGACGCATGAGGTACAGTCGCGGTCGTGGGACGCAAGCAATAACTCAATAATCATTCGACGATATTTAACAAGTCTGGGCGTGTTCGTCTTTATGCTCATTCCGTCTCTGGGTCTTTCTGAGCATGACGCAAAAATTCTGCCTCTGTCGTCCTCAACGTTGCACAGCCTGCACGCGCCATAAATTGAAAGCTCGGAATGATAGCACAGGGTCGGCAAATCTATTCCTGCTTTTCTTATCACTGAAAGGACGTTAGGCTCGTCCTTAAATTCAACGGGATAGCCGTCAATTTTCATTACTCCCATGTTATACACCTCCTACTCAACGTAAATAGCTTTGAACGGACAGGCCGACATGCAGGCACCGCATTTAATGCACTTGCTCTGGTCGATTTCATACGGTGTCTTAGGCGCGCCGTGAATGGCCTGAACAGGGCAGCCCCTTGCGCATTTTGAACAAGCCTTGCATTTAGTCTTGTCGATAATATACTGCTTCAATTTCTGGCAGACGTGAGCCGGGCATTTCTTGTCCTGAATGTGAGCGACATATTCATCTCTGAAAGAATTTAACGTGCTGACGACAGGAAGGGGCGCACTCTTTCCAAGTCCGCAGAGAGCAGTGTTAATAATTAAATCCGAGAGCGTCTCAAGTTTATCAAGGTCGGCCATTTCTCCCTGACCTGCGACAATGCGCTCAAGAATTTCTAACATTCTTAACGTACCTTCGCGGCACGGGACGCACTTTCCGCAGCTCTCACGGTGAGTAAATTCCATGAAGAAGCGCGCAACTTCGACCATGCAGGTATTTTCGTCCATTACTACAAGACCGCCGGAGCCGACTATAACTCCTAACTTTTTAACATTGTCGAAGTCGAGAGGTTCATCGAGCTGGCTTTCAGTGAGACAGCCTCCCGAAGGTCCGCCGATCTGAACGGCCTTGAATTTTTTGTCGTTCCTAATTCCTCCGCCGATCTTGAAAATTATTTCTCTCGGAGTAATTCCGAACGGGACTTCAATCAAGCCGGTGTTCTTGACGCTTCCTGTTAAAGCAAAGGCTTTTGTTCCGGGACTTCCGGCAGTGCCGAAGCCTTTGAACCAGTCCGCGCCGTTTTTAATTATCATCGGGACGTTTGCAAAGGTCTCAACGTTATTTAGCACTGTCGGCTTTTCAAATAATCCCTGCTCGACCGTACGAGGCGGTTTTACTCTGGGCATTCCGCGCTTGCCTTCGATTGAGGCCGTCAACGCGCTGCCCTCACCGCAGACGAACGCACCTGCACCGCGATTTATATGGAGCGTGAAATTAAAACCCGAACCTAAAATATTTTCGCCGAGCAAGCCTGCTTCCGTAGCCTGTTCGATAGCGAGCATTAATCTTTTTACGGCCAGCGGATATTCAGCCCTGACGTAAATATAACCTTCGTGAGCTCCGACAGCATAGGCCGCGATAATCATTCCCTCGATCATTTTATGAGGGTCGCCCTCCATGATCGAGCGGTCCATGAAAGCACCCGGGTCTCCTTCGTCGCCGTTGCAGACGACATAGCGGACTTTCTCAGGCTGACGGGCAACCTGCTGCCATTTCTTACCGGCCGGGAAGCCGCCGCCGCCTCTGCCTCTTAAATTTGAGTCTAAAATTTTTTGAATTACATCATCGGGCGACATTTCAAAAAGCGATTGGGCAAGAGCCAAATAAGTTCCGCTCGCTATGGCCTCTTCGATGTGTTCAGCGTCAATGTGTCCGCAGTTCTTTAATACTACGCGGGTCTGTCCTGCGTAAAAGGGAATTTCCTCCTGCTTGACGTATTCCGCGCCGTCCATTTTATAAATAAGACGGTGAATTAACTCGCCGTTTTTGACTGTCTTTTCAAAAATTTCGTCGCAGTCTTCGGGCTTAACTTTCGTGTATAAAATTCCCTGCGGTTCAATTCTCACAAGCGGCCCCATTTCGCAGAAGCCATGACAGCCCGTCCTCCTGACTCCTACGGGGTGGCCTGCTGCTTCGGGAGCGAACTCGATTGAAATATCCTGACTGTCCCCTGCAAGTTCGTGGAAGCGGTCAGCGATTTTCGCGCTTCCTCCGGCCTGACAGCCTGTGCCTGCGCAAATTAAAATTCTGCACGGAGCATTTTTAATTTTATTGCTGAATAATTCATGAAGTTTTTTTAATTCTTCGTAGTTTTCGATTCTCTTCATTATTTCGCGGCCTCCTCTCGTAACTCTTTGATGAGCTGCGCGGCTTTGTCCGGCGTCATTGCCGGGTGGACTTCATCGTTGACCATCATAGCCGGAGCAAGACCGCAGGCCCCCAAGCATGAGACTGTCTCAACGGTGAATAACATATCATCGGTCGTGTGTTTTTTATCAGAAAGGCCAAGCTCGGAGCGGAGACGCTCAAGGACGGGGACAGACTGTCTGACGTGGCAGGCCGTGCCGTCGCAAACCCGGATAATATATTTTCCTTTAGGCTCAAAAGAAAATCTCTCGTAAAAACTTGCGACGCTGTACGCTTTTGTTTCGGTGATGCCGATTTTTTTCGCGATGTATGGCAGAAGTTCGACAGGAATATAATTATATGTCTCCTGAACTTCGTGGATAATAGGAATTAATGACCGTTCCTGCGCCGGATAGCGGCTTAGGATTTCGTCTGTTTTTGCATAGAACGACGAATCAAGCATAAAAATTTTCCCCCCTAATAAAATTTATTGTTTATATAAAAATATTACCTTTCTAATTTTACCTTGAATAACTTTTTTTTGCTGTGCCGTAATTTTTTCTTTCTTCAAAGAATAGTATAAAATTATTAACGGAATTAATAAAATAAAATTTTTAGAAAGGAATGTAATTTTTTTATGTGGGACGAATATTTTGACTTTAACACAGTTTCAGAAATTCGTTTGAAAACTACAACGTACTTTGGCGCAGGAGCCATTGCAAAAATCAGCGGCATTGTGAAGTCGCTCAAGGCTCGCGGAATTAATCAGGTGCTTTGCATGACCGGCGGACGCTCTTATAAACTCACGGGCGCGTGGGATTATGTCGAGAAGGCCTGCAAAGAAAACGGCGTGGGAATAACTCTCTACAACAAAGTTACGCCCAACCCGACTACAGTTTCGATTGATGAGGCTGTCGCGCTTGCCAAAAAGGACGGAGCGAAGGCCGTTATCAGCATCGGCGGAGGCAGCCCCATTGACGCAGGAAAGAGCGCGGCAGTTTTGCTTGCGTATCCTGACAAGACAGCGGAAGAGTTATACACGTTCAAATTTGCGCCCGACCACGCGGCACCGATCATAGCGATTAATTTAACTCACGGGACGGGTACGGAGGTTGACCGCTTCGCAGTTGCGACAATTCCGCATTTGAATTTCAAGCCCGCGATCGCTTACGATTGCATTTACCCGGAATATTCGATTGATGACCCGGCCCTGATGACGAAGTTATCACTTGATCAGACGCGCTATGTCTCGATTGACGCGGTTAATCACGTTGTCGAGGCGGCCACGAGCGTTGTCGCAAATCCTCTTTCAATTTCATTCGGAGTTGAGACGATAAGACTTGTAGCGAAATATTTGCCCGAAGCGTTGAAAAATCCTGAAGACATTAAGGCGCGTTATGCTCTTCTTTACGCCTCGATGGTTGCAGGCTCAGGATTTGACAACGGACTTTTACACTACACTCACGCTCTTGAGCACCCGTTAAGCGGAATGAAGCCGGAATTAACTCACGGGCTTGGCCTTGCGATTCTTTTACCTGCCGTAGTTCTTGAGTGCTACCCGGCAAAAGCAAAAGTATTTGCGGATCTCTTAGCTCCGATAGTTCCGGGACTTAAAGGGGAGCCGGACGAGGCCAAGAAAGCCGCATTAGGCGTTGAAAAATGGCTTGCTTCGGTCGGAGTTCCGCAGAAATTAACTGACGTGGGCTTCTCTGAAAAAGACGTTGAGCCGCTCTGCAAACTCGCATTGACTACGCCGTCGCTTGACGGGCTTTTAAGCTGTGCGCCTGTTCCGTCATCTGAAGAAAGAATTAAGAGAATTTACAGCAATTCTTTGAAATCAATAGCGTAACAAAAAAACTCCTAACTCCTAATTCCTACTTAAAAAATATTTGAGGGAGGTAAAAAATTTTGAGCAGACTTGTAATCAGACCCGAAAGCGAAATTCAAGCGACTGCCAACTCGCTGCACCACGACTTAGAACGCCGTGTAACAGGTGCTCCGCCCGGTCTCTGCCCGTTAGATTTAGCGAGCAGTTATTTGAAAGTCTATGCCGCGCAGTCCTGCGGAAAGTGCGTGCCTTGTCGTGTAGGATTGCGCCAGCTCGACAAATTAATCACTGATTTAATCGAAGGCGAAGGCGATTTGAAGACCGTAGAACTTATCGAGAGGACAGCGGAATCGATTTATGCTTCGGCTGACTGCGCGATAGGCTACGAGGCCGCGAACATGGTATTAAAAGGCATCAGAGGCTTCAGAGAAGATTACATCGCCCACGCGACCGGCGGACATTGTGTAGCGGAAGGCTTCCAGGCTGTTCCGTGCGTTCACTTGTGCCCGGCTCATGTTGACGTGCCCGGCTATATTGCGTTAGTAGCGGCAGGACGCTACGCGGACGCGGTAAGATTAATTAGAAAAGATAATCCGTTCCCTTCAGTCTGTGCTATGGTGTGCGAACACCCGTGCGAAAATAAATGCCGTCGCGGTTTAGTCGATGACGCTTTGAACATTCGCGCATTAAAGTTATATGCCGTAACACATTCAGGACACGTGCCCGTATTCAAGGACGGAGAGAGTGCTGCGCCGGCTACAGGCAAAAAAATTGCTGTCGTAGGCGGAGGGCCGAGCGGAATTTCGGCGGCTTATTTCTTGGCTTTAATGGGACACAGCGTAGAAATTTTTGAGCAGAGAAAACACTTGGGCGGAATGTTGCGTTACGGTATCCCGGCCTATAGGCTTCCGCGTGAGCTTTTGCAGGAAGAAATAGACACGTTATTATCTGCCGGCGATGTCAAAGTCCACACGGAAACTTCAATCGGCGGAGATAATTACCCGTTATCAAAATTACGCTCTGAATTTGACGCGGTATATATCGCAATCGGAGCCCACACCGATAAATCGCTCGGAATACCCGGCGAAGATGCTGAAGGCGTTATGTCAGCAGTAACTTTATTGCGGAAAATCGGCGATGATAATTACCCTGACTTCACGGGAAAAAGAGTCGTCGTTGTCGGAGGCGGTAACGTTGCAATGGACTGCGCACGCTCTGCAATTAGATTGAACGCCGTTTCAGTTTCGATAGCTTATAGAAGAAGACGCGAAGAAATGACGGCATTGCCCGAAGAAATTGAAGCGGCTGAAGCTGAAGGCTGTGAACTTTTACAGCTCGTTGCGCCCTTGAAAGTTGAAGTCGGTGAGGACGGAAAGGCCAAAGCCCTTTGGGTCAGAAAGCAAATGATCAGCTACATCAAGGACGGCAGACCTGCGAATAAGACAGCGAATGCCGAGCCCGTAAGACTCGAAGCAGACGTTATAATCGTCGCTATAGGTCAGGGAATTGAAAGCTATCATCTTGAGGACGTTGACGTTACCAAGAGAGGCACAATTAGCGTACTTGACAGCGAAGAAATTTCAAAGATGCCCGGAGTTTTTGCCGGAGGAGACTGCGTAACGGGGCCGGCTACGGTAATTCGAGCGATAGCCGCAGGAAAAGTCGCCGCCGCGAATATTGATGAATATCTCGGATTTAATCACCCGATTGAAACTATTATTGATATTCCTGCTCCGGTGCCTCAGGACAGACCGCCCTGCGGACGTGTGAAACTTCGTGAGCGTCCTGTTGAGGAGAGAGTGAGCGATTTCAGCTTTGTTGAAGAAAACATGACCGAAGAGGAAATGAAGCAGGAGACTAGCAGATGTCTCCGCTGCGACCGCTACGGCTTCGGAACATTCAGGGGAGGACGTGAGACAAGATGGTAAACATAACTATTAATAACACCCCGATTCAAGTCCCGGAAAACACAACGATACTTGAGGCCGCAAGACTTAATAACATTAACATTCCTCACCTCTGCTATTTGAAAGATTTGAACGAGATCGGCGCGTGCCGTGTCTGTGTCGCCGAGATTGAGGGCGTTGACAGGCTTGTCTCGTCGTGCAACACGGTAGCCCTTGAAGGAATGAAAATTCACACGAACTCGCCGAAAGTCAGACAGGCAAGAAAAATTAACGTCGAGCTTCTTCTTTCGCAGCACAGCGCGAGATGTCCAGAGTGCGTCCGTTCTGGAAACTGCGAGCTTCAGAGAATTGCAAACGCGCTGGGAATTTTGAAACTTCCGTATCACGAAGACATTAAAAATTTCAAATGGAACGATGAGTTCCCGTTAATCCGCAATGACCAGAAGTGCATTAAGTGTATGCGCTGCGTTCAGGTCTGCGAGAAAGTGCAGCAGATGAACGTCTGGGACGTTGCGAAGTCAGGCTCACAGACTTTAGTTGACTGTCGCGGAGGCAGAGAAATCACCGATATTAACTGCACAATCTGCGGACAGTGCATAACTCACTGCCCCGTCGGCGCATTGTCTGAACGCGATGACACTCAAAAAGTTCTTGACGCTCTTGCGGATAAAGACAAAATCACAATAGCGTCAGTAGCTCCTGCGACGAGAACATCATGGGGCGAACAGCTCGGATTAACTCACGAGGAAGCTACAGCGGAGAGACTTGTAAGCGCGTTGCGTGAGGTCGGCTTTGATTACGTATTCGATACGGATTTTTCGGCGGACTTGACGATTATGGAAGAGGGCAGCGAATTTTTAGAGAGGCTCAAGAAGGGCGACTTGAAAAAATATCCGATGTTCACTTCATGCTGTCCGGGCTGGGTGAGGTTTATTAAAATGGAGTTTCCTGACTTAGTGCCGCAGTTATCAAGCGCGAAATCGCCTCAACAAATGTTCGGAGCGATTATAAAGAACTGGTATGCTCAGATTTTAGGAGTTGAGCCGGAAAAAATTTATCACGTTTCATTCATGCCGTGCACCGCGAAAAAATACGAGTGCGACGTAAAGTGCATGGACAGCTCGGGAGCGCGTGATGTTGATGCTGTTTTGACTGTCCGCGAGCTTAACAGATTAATCAGAGCCGAAGGAATTAACGTCAAAGATATTTCCGAGAGCGAATTTGACGCGCCTTTAGGAACGGCGACGGGCGCAGGGCATATTTTCGGAACTACCGGCGGAGTTATGGAGGCGGCTTTGAGGACTGCTTACAACCTTGTAACGGGCAAAAACCCCGACCCTGACGCTTTCAAAGATGTTCGCGGCTATGACGGCTGGAAGGAAGCAAAATTTGAGATCGCAGGAACTGAATTAAAAATTGCGGTTGCTCACGGGCTTGGAAATATCCGAAAACTTTGCGAGGCCATCAGAAATAAAACCGTCCATTATGATTTTGTTGAGTGCATGGCTTGTCCGACGGGCTGTGCAGGAGGCGGAGGCCAGCCTATTTTCGAGGGCGAAGAGCTTGGAGCCGACAGAGGCAGAATTTTGCTTGACATCGACAAAAAATCAGCTTTAAGATTTTCACACGAGAACCCCTCAATAATTCAATGCTACAAGGAATATTTAGGCAAGCCGCTCGGCGAAAAGTCTCATCATTTGCTTCACACGGATCAATCGACGTGGGAGCTCTGGAAATAAAATTCAGGACTTAAAAATGAGGGGCAGGGGTTAAAAAAAATTCCTGCTCCTTATTTTTTTATGCTGTTGTGTCCGAAATATAAAAATAATATAAAATATACGCGATTATAGAAAATATTTTAATGAAGGGAGAAATTTATTTTGAAACGAAAAAATTTTCAATGGCTTATGTTTTTGTGGCTGTTTATTTTTGCGTGGGCTTCGCCGGGCTTGGCTGAAACTTGGACAGTAACAAGCTCGGACGGCGCACTCAAGATAACGAGCAGCGACAACACAGGAAGTCTTGATAAATTTTTAGACTTATCGGAAAGCCTTAGCTCTGGAGATACAATTTCATTCAGTACCGGGACTTATGAAATTGATTCAGATGATTATTTAATCGTAAGTGCATGTGTAACGATTGAGGGAACTGGCGCGACTATCGACGCTCAGAGCGAGGATAGAACTTTCCCGGTGATTACGTTTTCCGGCGATGCGTCGGGCTCAACAGTTATCGGCTTGACAATAACGAATGCAAAATTAAAAATTACTAGCGCATTAGGCTATAATTCGGGCGGTGCAGGAATTTTAATTGACGGCGTATCTGTAACGGTCGATAGCTGTACATTCACTAATAACAGAGTTGACTCTAGTTATACTAATGGCGGAAAAACGCACGAAGGCGGCGCGGGAATTTTCACGAAAGACGCGGACGGAACAATAATCAAAAATTCTACATTCAATAAAAATACTGTCAGCGTAACTGTGAATGAGAGCGGCGGCAACGGCATATATAACTTGGCCTCTTCAGATAATGCAACGATTATAATACAGAATTGTACTTTTTCAGAGAATGCTATTTCAGAAGATGCCGTCGTAACCGGTGCTGAAGTCAACGCAAGCGGCGGTGCCATAGTGAACGCCATTGCAGGAGTTTATACTCTTACGGTCGGCGTGGATAATTGCAGCTTTGATCAAAACTCGGCAGGACGCTACGGCGGAGCGTTATATTCAATCACGGACGAGGCAGGCTCAATAGACATCACTGTAACAAATTCAAGTTTTACAAACAACGAGCTGAAGGGATATAAAAATAACGGCTCCTTCGGCGGAGCTATCGCGTGTTATGCGGCGGAACAGGGTTATATTAATCTGACGCTTTCGGACACTGTTTTCACTGGCAATAAAGCTCTGAATAAAGCTTTGAACGACACCGTGATTGGAGCCGGCGGCGGCGCAGTGTGCATATATACTCTTAATACAAACGCGGACAGGGTAAATGCTGCAATAACAAATTGTCTTTTTGACAGCAACGAATCAAATATCGGCGGAGCCGTTGTAAACTGGGGGAACTCAGGAAACGCAACGATGACAATAGAGAATTGTACCTTCAGCGGCAACAAAGCAATAAGCGATGATGTCTTTGCGGCGAATGCTGCTGTGCCCTATCCTATAGGCGGTGCATTTGTTACAAAAGCAAGAGCAGACGGAAGTGCCACGAGTGTCTATGGAAAAGCCATAACGACGATTATAAACTGCACGTTTGAAAATAATTCAAGCGTTTCGGGCGGTACCATTGCAAGCTACAAAGAGTCAGGGAGCACGGCTTCAACGGACATAATCAACTGTACTTTCGTTAATAACTACACCGTAAGCGCGGATAATACGACATTAACGACAGATAAGCCGAGCGACATTTACAGCATGGGCGAAGGTACGATTAACGTCCTTAACACGCTCCTTTGGAACGCTTCATCAGATACTATTATTTCAAAGGATAGCGGCACGGTCAGCATTGATTATTCAGCTCTGCCGAGTGGCGCGTCATTAGCAAGCGGAATCACAAGCGGCGATAATATTGTTTTCGTGTCAACTGACTGGTCGCCCGTCTCTTCAGAAGCAACTAACGGCACAATAACGCACACCATTTTTGTTTTATTGGGCGATAACAATAAACCGCTCGCAGTGCTGGCTGCAGCAGGTGTCAGCAATGATACAACGCCGACAACTGACCAGGTAGGCACAGCGCGCAACGATCCGCCCTATATCGGAGCGGCTGAAGGCCCGGAAATTACATTGACGTTAGGATCTCTCAGTCTCGATATCAGCCCTGCAAGCCACTCGATAACTTTCACAGTGGGCTCTGATACAGTCTCAATAGACCTCTCTGCAAGTTTTGATTTAACGGTCAGCGGCGATTATGTTTACGATTATGTAGATACACAAACTATATCGCTTGACGCAGGGAGCTATGACGTTGCTTGGGAAATCATAAACGACGACTGGACAGGCTACGGCTTCTCGCTCAGCGGCGACGAATTTTATATCAGCAAGGACGCAAAAGTCGGTGAATGGAGCGTCATAATTGCGGCCGTAGTTTCAAGCGGCGATATAACAAATTCCAAAGACATAACGATAAATATCACCGTTGTGAACATATCGCCCGACATTACAGCGAGTGGAACTTCATTTGAATTTGAAAAGGGCGCGACGATCAGCGACATCATAATCACAGTGAGCAATGATGCTCAAAATGTTGAGTGGAGCATTTCGCCTGACCTTCCTGACGATTTAACTTTCACCAGCACCGACAGCACGGCAACAATCAGCGGCACTGTCTCAACGAGTGCGACAACGGGCTCACAGGCTTACACGATAACGGCCTCGAATGATGTCGGCTCGGCTGATGTCGAAATAACAATCACGATTAAAGAACAGACTCCGGAATTTAGCAGCAGCAATAAATATTATTTTGAAGTCGTGAAAGGCCAAACCGGCACTCACAGCTTAAGTGCGTCGCAGGGAACAAATTTAACCTGGTCGCTCAAAGACGCGCCGACTTGGGTAACGCTCAGCGACTCCGGGTCAACGGCAACTATAACGGCAAAAGCTCCGAGCATGAACTCTTTAGGCAATCACATTTTTAACGTCGTGGTTTCAAACGAAACAAACTCAGATACGCAACTGGTTACCGTCAACGTAATTCCATCTTCATCAAGTTCTTCATCGCTCCCCGTAAATTCTGAGGGTTATTATGAAGGCGAAGCGGCTCAGGCTCCCGCAGTATCTTCTGACGAGAACGGCAACGCCGTAGTAACAACCTTCACGGAATTTAAGAACTCTAACGGAGATGTCGTCTTGTCGGCGGATATAACAATGACAATAGCGTCCGAAGATTTTGAGGGCGTTGTGAGCGTTGTGAGCGAAGATTTTTCAAAAATTTTCAGCGTCGATGTAAATCTCAACGTCATTGACCTTGATTACAAGAATTATAAATTTTCAATGGAAGCGTCGCCCGATTTACCGTCAGGGCTCGAAATTGAAATTTCCGGCGATGTAAGCACCGACACTTTCACAGCTTCCGGCGATATAAGTTACAGCTACACGGTAACAATTTCAGGAACTCCGTCAGCTTCGTTCGATGAGGCCGTAAATTTGAAGGCAGTCGTGAAAATTGACGGCGACACTCCGGGACTTATGGCCTATGCGAGCAGGGACGTTAATTTCATAATTTCAGACAGCGGAGAAGAAGAGACTGACACTCTTGAAGAGATCAGCGTCAAAATTTCCGGCGATAGTTCCTTCTCCGTTAATGTCGGCGAAGGCGGTACAATGACTCTTGAAGCTGTAGTCAGCGGAAATTATTCCGTCAGCGGCACAAAAATTCTTGACTCATCGTTATACGAATTGACTTGGAGCATAGACAGCGGAGACACAGCAGGAATTTATCTTGAGGACGGCACATTAACGGTATCTGATGAAGCCGCGATAGGCAGGTATAGAATCCCCGTGAAAGTCTCTGCACAGACGGCGGACGGCGCACTCTCGGCAGATGCCTCAAAAAATATAACCGTCAGAGTAGTAAACACCGCGCCCGAAATTGATGCATCGCTCACTACAGTTCCCGTTGATTTAAGCTCAGGCGATTATGAAATTCCTGATGTTACTGTTGAGGCTGTGGTCGGAGAAAATCTGACTTGGACAACGAGCGGAACCCTTCCCGAAGGTTTGACTTTAACGTCAAGCGATGAGGTATTTACGATTAGTGGCGTTGTTCCTTCAGATACTGAAATAGGCACGTATTCATACACATTCACGGCCGAAAATGAAATTGGCAGCGATACGCTTACGGTTGTGTTTAATGTCCACATGGGCGGCACTGTTACGGGCTTGGAGCCTACCATTGACTCTAACGGCAAAGTTACGTTTACTGCTCCTTCATCGCGTGTCGGTTTTGCGGAACTTCTCAACAAGTTAGCGGCAAGCGGTATAGCTCTCACCGATGTTAAAGAGCTCGTAATTCCTTCGGGAGTAACCGACTTGAACGGTATCGAAGCCCTTACGAATCTGACAAAACTGGATTTAACGTCGGCTTCTTCCCTCACTACGGTGAAACTTGGCTCAAGCAGTTCCGTAACTGAAATTAATTTAAGCGGCAACGGTTCCGTAACGAGCGTTGATTTAAGCGGCTCGAATATTGAAAGCCTCGACTTGGACGGAAGCGTCGTTACAAACGTGAACTTGGCCTACTGCACGAATTTAACGACCTTCACATGCGAAACCGCGTCGGGAACAGGCAGCCTTGAGGAAATTATTTTAACCGGCTGCGAAAATCTCGAAAATCTCTCATGCTCAGGGAATAAACTTTTATGGCTCGATCTGTCGGACTGCACGAAATTAAGCAGCCCTCGCTACAGCGGACAGCGCAGAAGCGGCAGCAGCGTTAAGAGAAATTTCTCAAGCAGGATAAATTTCTGGAGATTATTATGGGATTTACTGAACAACGGAGCGGTATACGACGAGAGCGCGACAACGCTTTACGATGTTTCAAATATTTCGGGCGTGAGTTATGCCTCGAATGATGTTTACGTTGAAGTTACGATTACTTCAGACGGCTATGTAAATTTACCGTTTGTCCCCGTTGCCATTAAATATAACTACAACACGGGGCACCAGACGAGCTCCGCTTCTTACGGTTCTGTTTCGGTTGCGGACGAATCCGCCGGCACTATGGAAGTTACTCTTGATACCGGCGAAAGCTCTTCCAGCACCACCGAAGAATCTCATCTCGGCCCTGCGAATGTCGGCTGTAATTTCGGCTTCGGTCCGGGAATATTTGCGGCGTTCTTGGCATTTGCTCTCTTGAAAAGAAAATCAGGAAAATAGGCAATAAAAAAAGTTAGGGGCTTTTCAACTCCTCACCCCTAACTTTTAACTTCTTTCTTTAACTCTTCTTACTCTCAACACTCCGTTAATTTCTTTTAATCTTTCTTTTGTGTCGTCCGGCATTTTGTGCGAAATATCAAGCAGTGTGCAGGCGTATTTTCCTTTAGCCTTATTCACTAAGTTTTCTATGTTGAGTTCATTGCGCCCGAAAAATGACGTAATCTGCGAGAGCATGTTCGGAATATTTCTGTGTAGAATTGCGACACGTGCTTCAGCTCCGCATATTCCGGCGTTGAGTTCCGGAAAATTAACGGAGTTCGTAATATTTCCGTTGTCTAAATAATCCTGAAGCTGAACGGCGGCCATCACCGCGCAGTTATCTTCGGCCTCTTCAGTTGAAGCTCCTAAATGAGGCAGAATAATCGCGTTCGGTAAATTCGCGCTGATTGAGTTCGGAAAATCTGAAATATATTTTGAAACTTGACCTGACGTTAAAGCCTCTTTTAATGCTTCCTCGTCAACTAAAATATCGCGGGCGAAGTTCAAAATTTTTATGCCCTTTTTCATTTTTAAAATTGCCTGAGCGTTAATCATCTTCTTCGTGCTTTCCATAGCAGGGACGTGAATAGTGATAAAATCGCTGGCCGCGTAAACTTCTTCAGCTGTGTCGGCGTGCTTAATCATCGGGCTCAACATCCACGCTGATTTTAATGAAAGATAAGGATCATAGCCGAGCACATTCATTCCTAAAGCGACGGCCGCGTTTGCAACTCTCACTCCGATCGCGCCAAGCCCTATAACACCACGCGTCTTGCCTGAAATTTCATGACCGGCGAAATTTTTTTTAGCTTTCTCAGCAAGTTTATTAATGTCAAGATTACCGGCGTTGTTCCGCACCCATTCAATGCCGCTGAAAATATCCCGTGAGGCCAAGAGCAGACCGGCAAGCACTAATTCTTTCACTGAATTTGCGTTTGCTCCGGGAGTGTTGAAAACTACGATGCCGCCCTCAGAACATTTTTCAATCGGTATATTATTGACCCCTGCTCCGGCTCGTGCGATTGCCCTTAAACCTTCAGGGAAATTCATATTTAACATATCCGCCGAACGGACTAAAATTCCTGCTGCTTCGTCAATATTTTCTGTGATTGAATAGCCCTTGCGGAATTTTTCAAGCCCGACATGAGCAATATTATTCAGGCATAAAATTTTTCTTTCTTTAGGAGCCGGCATTTTTATTTCAAGCGTCCTTTCTCAAAATCCGCCATAAAATTAACGAGAGCATGAACTCCCTCAACAGGCATAGCGTTATAAAGAGACGCCCTCATGCCTCCGACTGAACGGTGCCCCTTGATATTTTTCAAGCCTGCTTTGTCCGCCGCCGCTATAAATTCCGCGTCAAGCTCTTTATTTCCCGTTACAAAAGGCACGTTCATAAACGAGCGGTCTTTTTTCTCGACAGTTCCGTGAAAAATTTTTGAGCTGTCAAGATAATCATAAAGAATTTTCGCTTTAGCCTCATTGATTTTTTTCATTTCGGAAGTTCCGCCGAGCTTCAAAAGCCACTTAAAAACAAGTCCGCAAATGTAAATGTTATAGCAGGGCGGAGTATTATAAAGCGATTTATTATCCGCATGGGTCTTATATTTCAGCATTGTGGGAGTGAACGGCAGAACTTCATCATAAATTAAATCGTCGCGTATTATGACAATCGTAACACCGGCAGGCCCGACATTTTTCTGAACGCCTCCCCAGATTACGCCATATTTTTTAACGTCAAGGGGCTCGCTTAAAAACATTGAGGAAATATCAGAGACCAGAACTTTTCCCTTAGTGTCCGGCAGATTTCTGATCGTAGTGCCGTGCACTGTCTCATTCTGGCAAATATAAACGTAGTCAGCATTGTCAGAAATTTTTAAGCTGCTCAAGTCCGGGACGTACGAAAAATTTTTATCTGCTGAGCTCGCAATTTCGTTGACAATCCCAAAAATTTTTGCTTCTGCTGCTGCTTTCTTTGACCACTGCCCCGTAACAATATAATCTGCCGCTTTATTCTTCATTAAATTCATCGGTATCATTGCGAACTGGGTGCAGCCTCCGCCCTGAAGGAATAATACTTTATAATTATCAGGAATGTTCATTAGAGTTCGCAAATCTTTTTCTGCTTCATCTAAAATATCTTCAATATCTTTTGAGCGGTGGCTCATTTCCATGACGGACATGCCGGAATTTTTATATTCAAGCATCTCTGATTGAGCTGTACGCAAAACTTCTTCGGGCAAAACCGCAGGCCCTGCGCTAAAATTAAATACTCTGCTCAAATTAATATCTCTCCTTTATATAATTAAAATAAAATTTTTTCGTGAGTATTATATCAGCGTCTTTCCTTAGTTTTTTCCTAACTCCTACCTTAAATTAAGGTCTTGCTGTGATAAAGGGCTGGTCTCGTTGCTTTTCAGGGAGCATTGAATGATCGAACCACATCGAATAAAATTTTTCTCCGTTGTTGACGACGTAGCCGTCTTGTTTGTGGTCGCAGGTATCATAAGGATCAGCAAGAATTAAAACGTCATCGAGGGTGCTTTCAGTCCCCATAGTGTCGTAACCGATAATAACTCGCCAGTGCCCGCCCCATTCAACATTTTCTACCATGACGGGAACGCCTGCCGAAAGATTTTCAAGAACAAAATCTCTAAAGGCGTTATAATCATCAAAACGGGGGTGGGTTAAATTGCTTTGAGTTTTCCAGCCTATTCGCTCAAAAAATGCGAGCATATCTCCCGGATTTGTGCCAATCGGATACGGCCGGGTTTTCATTTCGACCGCTAGGAACGCTTCGTCATAATCTTGCACTCCGAAATAATAAAGCACGGTGAGCGCAGCAGCCGGTCCGCAAGTATTTTCCTTCGTCTGCTGATACGTCGGATAATGAGTAAGCATGACACGGTTTTTTGTTGACTTGAGCTCGAAATAATCTGTCAAAGTATCAAAATAAATTGAGAAGTCATGATTAATGTTTGCCGGAGCAGAAGAAGCACCCTCGCTTTGAGTATCAGTGCCTTCAGGATACTGAATGACTCTAATTTCCTGAGCACAGCATGAAGAAAAAAGTATTGCAAGAAAAATTAAAGCATAAAAAAATTTTTTCACCTCAAATAACCTCCTTAATTGAATAATATTATCGCGCAAATTATTTATTTTTTTCAAGCCTTCGTTAAATTTTAAAATTTTGCTAAAATATCCCGTGATTATTTTTTTAAGGGGTGCTGAATTTGAAATTTAGAATAACAACGAAAATAGAAAACAACGATTGCATGATTTCTATATCAGGAAGTCTCGACAGTGGAACTTGCGCGGCAGCAGAGCAAAGAATAAACGACGCAATCACAAAAGCAGGAGCTGGACTCAAGTGTATAACGCTTGACTTCAAGAATTTGCTTTACATTTCGAGTCTTGGTCTCAGAATACTTTTCAAACTTGCAAAATCTTACCCATCGAAAATAAAAGTTATAAATGTTCCTGCTGATGTCATGGATATTTTCAAAATGACCGGGATAGATAAAACTATGAATATTGTATAATTGTAATATAATCTGCGATAGAATAGGTGCTTGACGCTGGCAGATATAGTTGTACAATGAACGAAGCTTCACTTGGATAAAGTTAGTAGCACTTTTCAAAGCGGCATTAGGAGATCGATGTATGATAGAAGTTATTTTTACTGTTGGAGATTTTTATGTTGATAAAGCCTCAGAGCTGACAGCCCTCCAAGAGAGATGGTATGATCGGCTTAGAGCTGATAAGATTAAGGCATTTTATGAACTTGGATTCGATGTTGAGTTAAAGACCGTTGAAAAAACGCCGTCGTTTAATTTTCTGTGTTTTTTAGCTGAACGCTTTATTGAAATTTTAACGAATACTCCCGAAATTGAGTTGACACGCGGTCATCTCGAGGTTCAGATCCCGGAAGACATCAAAGTTTTGCTGCTTAACTCGGTTCCTTTTGCGCTAGGCTCGGAGTTCATAAATGAAGACTGGCTGCAAAACCTTTTCAATAATCTAACCGCAGTCTTCAATTCCGAAATTGAATCTTACGATGGGTCTGTGGCAAAATATTTTTCTGAAAAACGCCAAGACCTTAAAATTGCTGAACGAGTTTTCTTTCACCTTGTCGAGAATAAAAGAGACGTCAGCTATCCCTTCGCTTTCCTTGCAACATATGCAACAACTGATAAAAGCGGTAGGATTCGACACATGCCCTTGTCTTATGCCCTAAAGGAATTTAAAGACGACCAGCGTAAACTTCTAGTGCTCTTAGGCTGCCTTAACCGTGCCGCAAATGTCTCCCCGCTGTTAAATACATTCATCGACAGCGGCGAAATGCTTTACCCTTTGAAACTTACGTCAAATGAAGCTTACGAAATCTTGAAAAAAATTCCTAACCTTGAGGCCAACGGTATATTGTGCCGAATGCCTAAGTGGTGGAAACGCCGCTCAATTAAAGTGTCTGTTAAATTTGAGCATAAATCAACGACGATGCTTGGCCTTAGCACATTATTAAAGATGGTTCCTGAACTTAATATTGACGGCGTTACCCTGACCCGCGACGATGTTGATAAAATTTTGCAGGAAACTAACGGCTTGGCCTTTATTAAGGGAAAATGGATTGAAGTTGATAAAAACCGATTACAGCGATTGTTAGACGAAATGGACGGCTATAGCGGCAATTTGTCCTTGCTTGAAGCTATCAGAATGAAAACAGGAATGGATAGGGAAAATAGCGATATAATTTTCAGCAATGAAGATTTCTTAGGAGATATTATGAAAAAGCTCGCCAATTCATCAGAAATTAAAAGGCCGGAAGTTCCCGCTACGGTAACTGCTAATCTACGTCCTTATCAACTCGTCGGCTACGCATGGCTTAATTTAATGTCAGAATTAGGATTCGGCTCTTGTCTCGCTGATGACATGGGACTTGGCAAGACACTGCAAGTATTAACATTTCTCGAAGAGCTTCGCGGGAAAAATGAAAATGCAAAAATCTTGTTAATAGTCCCTGCCTCCTTGATCGGTAACTGGGAAATTGAAGCCGCAAAATTTACGCCGAAAATGCCCTTTCATATTCTTCACGGGAGAAATAAAATAATTCTGGCTGAAGAGTTAAATGATCCTTCATTGCCTTTTTTAGCCATCACAACATACGCAACCGCAGCAGGCCTCGAGGAGTTACAAAATTCTACTTGGGACGCTGTAATTTTGGATGAAGCTCAGGCGATAAAAAATCCCGAAACAAAACAGACGAGAATGATAAAGCAAATTCCTGCAAAAATTAGAATAGCAATGACAGGAACTCCCGTCGAAAATAATTTATCGAACCTCTGGTCGCTCTTTGACTTCTTGAATAAAGGCCTGCTTGGTACTGCTGAGCAATTCAAGCATTATTCAAATTCGATAACAGGCACTCCTGAAAGTTACAGAAAATTAAAAAATATTGTCTCGCCGTTTATTCTTCGTCGGCTGAAAACTGATAAATCAATAATTTCTGATCTTCCCGATAAACTTGAGCAGATTGATTATATAACCCTGAGCGATAGACAGATTGTTCTTTATCGTGAACAAGTAGAAAAACTTAAAAATATCATGGACAGCATGGAAGAAATGAGCGCATTTAGGCGCAACGAAGCTATTTTAACAACAATAACAAAACTGAAGCAAATTTGCAATCACCCGGATCAATACTTGGGGCTTAGAGACTATGCTCCTTCCGAAAGCGGCAAATTTCAGATGTTAAGAGAAATTTGCGAGATAATCCATGAGAAACGGGAAAAGGTTCTTGTTTTTACGCAATATACAGAAATTATTAACTACCTTGAAAATTACGTCAGCAGGATTTTTGATGCTCAGGGCCTTGTTATACATGGAGGTACTAAAATTAAAGCTCGAGCAGATATTGTCGAAAAATTTAATACTTCAAATGAAATTCCGTTTATAATTCTGTCGCTGAAGACCGGCGGAGTGGGGCTGAATCTTACAGCAGCAAATCATGTTATTCATTTTGACCGTTGGTGGAATCCTGCAGCTGAAAATCAGGCCACAGACCGGGCATTTAGGATAGGACAGAGAAAAAACGTTATGGTTCATAAATTCATAACGAAGGGAACTATTGAGGACCGTATAAACAATATAATTGAGAGCAAAAGATCTTTGGCTGAAAATGTGATAGGCAGCAGCGAAAATTGGATAACAGAACTCAGCGATCAGGAAATTTTGTCAATGATGCAACTTGACTTATCTTAGAATGACATACTTCTTCAAAAATCACAAGTTATTTTGAAAATTATACACGGAAAAACATTTATTCGGTGTTATTTATTATTATTTTGTTATATAATTTATTAATATTAAATTTTAATGTTAAGGAATTATTTTATGAAATGAAAAGAATATTTTTTGTGTTTCTTTTACTCTTAATGTCTCTTTTCGTTACTGCCTCATTCGCCTATGACGCAGTGCCGGGAGATGTTATTGTCGTACTCCGAAGCTCTCCTGGAATGAGTCTGTATTCGGTAAACTCAACAAACTCAGTAAACGGTCTAAAATCAACCTCAGCCGTTCAGTCATTCGTTGAATCTTTCCGAACTTCCTCAAATATCAGTGTTAAAACGACATATGACGCTCTTTCCCAAAAAAGCGGAAATATTTTCATGGTCGTGCATTCTGATGTAAAAAATGAGAATGACCTTCTCCGCGAGATCAAACAGAATCCGAATGTCATTGCGGCCTCGCTGAACAGAGTCATACATCTTTGCGCTGACGAAAAAATCCCGAACGACCCGGAATATTACAGGCTGTGGGGTATGGAGGCAATCAACGCCCCTAAAGTCTGGAATTTAAGCACGGGTTCAGAAGATGTCTATGTTGCAGTGATGGATTCGGGAGTCGATTTTGAGCATGAAGACCTGAAGGACAATTTTTCACGCGAGTACAGCAGGAATTTTGTGGGGGATCCCAACAATTACGGAGACGCGGCCGATCACGGGACTCACGTTTCAGGAACGATCGCGGCTGTCGGCAACAATGGAGTCGGCGTTGCGGGCGTAAACTGGAAGGCAAAAATTATCTCGCTCAGAATTTTTGATGCAAGCGGGAGCAGTTCAAATTCTGCTCTCATAGCGGCAATAAATTACCTTACGGATCTTCTTGTCAAAAATCCCGGACTCAATCTCGCAGCAGTTAATATGTCGCTTGGAGGTTTCGAGCCTTTATCGCCGTCCGAAATAATCGCAGAGAATGAACCTGATTATCTCGCGCTTCAAGCACTTAGCAGCCTCAACAGGACAGTGATTTGTGTCGCGGCGGGTAATTATAACATAGAACTCGGCGCACCTGT
>JAFSXR010000034.1 GCA_017443985.1 Synergistaceae bacterium | reverse complement strand
CAGTGCCTTGCGGTCAATCGTAAGAGCAACAAAAATTAAGAATACAATTCCCTTTATTAACTGCTGTGTAGCCGACTCAAAGCCAAGCATGACAAGCCCGTTATTAAGAACCGTATACATTAAAGTTCCGACAATGATATTTGAAAATCTGACTTTCGCTCCGCCTGTTATGGGAAGTCCGCCGAGAACAAGCGAAATTAAAATTTGCGTCTCAAGCTGATTTCCTGCCGTCGCCGTAATCGAGCCGACTTTGATAACGTTCACGAACGCCGCCAGTCCTGTTAATGCTCCTGCAACAACGAACGTCAAAAATTTTACCTTGTCGGTTTTTACGCCTGAAAATACTGCCGCAGTTTCTCCCGAACCTACAGCTTTGACATCATTGCCGATTCTCGTGAACTTGAATAAAAAGAAAGCAACGAGCAAAACCGCAACCGTTATTGAAATTTTCAGTGCGTCGCTGTCAAGTGCTTTAATAGCCGCGCTTGCCGGAATTGCTGTCTCTGTCGTCATGTACGCGCAGACACCGCGAAATAAATACATTGTACAGATTGTAACTATGAAACTTTGTAACTTAAATTTAACGTGAAAGAAGCCGTTTATAGCTCCAATAGCCGCGCCCGTTAAAATTCCTCCGACAATCGCAAGGGGAATATTATAAAAAGAAAGCATCGAAATAACGATTGAAGCAACTCCGAGCGTTGAGCCTTCGGTGAAGTTAATCGAGCCTAACGTCATTATAAAAAATACGCCCGTTGCAACTATCATCGGGTAATAAACCTGCGACAATAACAACCTTAAACGCTTAGGCTGAAATATTCTGCCGTTCGTTAAATAATACATGACTACGAGAATTACAACAAGCCCGATAAAAGGCAGAAGCCCTTTGAATAAATCGCTGTTCAGGAATAATGAAAGTTTTGACGGTTCTTTATCTCTGTGTGCCATTATATTTTCACCCGCCTATACCATTTTTGCTATCAAATCTTCCTCGCTCAAAGTTTCAGAGCGATTGAAAGTGCCGTTAATTTTTCCGTCCTTCATGATAAAAATTCTGTCGGACATTCCCAATAATTCAGGAATTTCTTCAGAAATCATGATGATTGATTTTCCCTGTGCAGTTAATTCTGACATCAAAGCATAAATAGCCTGCTTGACTTTAACGTCAATTCCGCGTGTCGGTGAGTCGAGAACGAGAATATCGCTTCCCTTGCCAAGCCAGCGGGCCAAGACTACTTTTTGTTTATTACCGCCGGACAAGTCAGAAATAAATTGATGAATACTTTGCATTTTTGTCTGCATTTTGTCCGCGTATTCCTGAGCAAATTTATTTAACTTGCCTGATTTCAGAATATGTTTCTCCGCTAAATCATCAAGCGACGGAAGAACTACGTTATTTCTGATGCTTTCATTCAAAATTATTGACTCGTTGTCCCTGTCCTTTGAGGCATAAGCGATTGAATGTTTTATTGCGCTTGGAATGTCGTCAATATTCGTGCCGTCAGCAAGAGTTACCGTTCCTTTTCTGCCCCATGACGCGCCGAAAATGGCCTTGCCGATTTCGTGCATTCCGCATTCAGAAAGACCGCCGAAGCCTAAAATTTCGCCTCTGTGAAGATCAAAATTAACGTCCTCGATCTGATCGTAAACGCTGACATTTTTCACGCTCAAAACTACTTCGTCGCTTATTGGCTTTCCGTAGTCGGTTCTGTAATAAGCCGAGCCTATCTCGCGTCCGACCATTAAGCGTTTCAAATCGTCCTCGTTGACATCTTTTGAGTTTACTGTGTCGATATATTCGCCGTCTCTTAAAATTGAGATAGTGTCGCAATGTTCGAGAATTTCGCGTAAATCGTGGCTGATGAAAATTACGCTCCGCCCGTCAGCTCTCACAGCGTCCATGATTTTATAAAGCTCAAGCCTTCCGTTTTGAGAAAGTGCCGTTGTCGTCTCGTCAACGATTAAAATTTTCGGCTTCATGTACGTTGCTTTCACGATTTCGACTAATTTTCTGTCCTCGAAATTGTAGCTGTCAATCATTGCACCGGCGCGAATGTTAGTAAATCCGTACTCGTCAAGAAGTCTCTGACCCTCTTTAATCATTGCGTGAGTGTCTTTAATTCCGTAGTGCATGAACGGGTCTTCGTGGCCTAAGAAAATATTTTCGGCAACAGTCAAGCCCGATAACGTTCCCATTTCCTGAACGATTATGGACACACCCAATTTATTGGCCTCGACCTGATTTTTAACGTGCATTTCCTGGCCGTCAAGAGTGAAAGTTCCTCCGCCGATTGAATAAATTCCGCAGAGCATTTGACAGAACGTACTCTTTCCCGAGCCGTTCTCGCCGATTAACGCTCTTGTCTCTCCTGCTTTTATAGTTATGCTAACGTCATTGACGGCGTGAGTAATTCCGAAGCGTTTATCAATGTGTTCAGCTTTCAGCAAAATTTTATCGTTACTCATGAATTTTTCACCGCCTTATTTCACAACAGAACCGCGTTTTCCGCGTGCCGTAAGAGTTACTATTATCAAGAGCGCGGCACCCGTAACAACGTTCTGAATAGTCGTGGGTGCGCCGAGTGCGACAAAGCCGTTAAAAATTATAGCGATTATAAATTCGCCGATAACTATCGCGCTTATCGGGGTTCCGTACTTTCTGAAAGCAACGCCGAAGAACGTACCCATTAAAGGCTGGAAGTTCCTGCTCATCGTACTCATTCCTGTTAATGCCGTCATCGTTGTTCCGTATGAGACTGTTAAGATTGCCATAATTCCGACAAAGAAATGAAGAAGAGCGAAGCCGATTAATTTATATTTTTTTACGTCAATGCCCATGTTCTTGGCCGTAAATTCGTTTGAGCCGATAGCGTTGCAATATGTGCCAATTCGCGTGTAGTTAAGAATGAACCACATTAAAGCAAATGCAAGAGCCGCGAGAATTATATTTCCCGGTGCGCCTGAAAAAAATCTTAATTCAGGGGCAAGCGTCTGCTTAACTCCTCCGGCAACAAAGACAGCTAAACTTTCAAAGACAAGCATTAATCCGACCGTAACAATCATTGACGGGACGTTTAATTTATTGTAAAGGAAGCCGATTAAAATTCCGATTAAAGTTCCGCAGCCCAGACAGCCGACAACGAAGCCGAGATAACCGAATTTTTCAGATAAAATTACTCCGATTATTGACGACAAAACTATATTGGAGCCGACAGCAAAATCAAACAATCCCATGACGACTATAAAATAAAGTCCGCAGCCTCCGACCGAATAAATTATTGAAGATTGAAAGTATGAATATAAATTTGCGGGACTTCCGAAGTTTGTCGGGCTTAAAACTTTGAACAGAGCGTAAAAAAATAAAACCATCGCGCCTAAAATAAAATAACCAAAAAGGCGGCTGTTCTTAAAATTTTGCATGAAAAAATCACGTTCCTTTTTATAAATAAAAAAGTGAGGAGCAAACGAGGCTTTTAATCCCTCACTCCTCACTTCTGATTCATAACTGTCTTATTTAGCGTGGCGCGAGACAACGTCTTCAACTGAAAGTTTTGCACAAGCCGCCGCGAGGTCTTCATATGAAAGCTCCGCAAGTGCTTTGATTTCCTCTTCAGTGTAAGGAAGAGCGTTGCCCGTGAAGTACTGTGAATATTTCTCGTAATCTTCCGGTGAAGCAACGTACATATACGGGAAGACCATATCATGGAAGCTGGTCGTGCTGGCCTCGTATTTGCCTCTGATTGTGTTATAGACCATTAAGAACGCGAAGAACGGGTCTGCATAATGTCCGCCGCTCTCAGCCGCCATTGCGCCTGATTTTAATTTTGCGTCAAGGTCAGGAAGGAAGTCTGTAGAAACGACTGCGATTTTTCCTGTAAGTCCTTTTGCCTCGATTGCCGCGATTGCTCCGAGAAGGGTATCACCGCCGCCGCCTGCAACGATAAGGGCATCGATGTCGGGGTTAGCGTCAATGATTGCCTCTGCTGTGGCGCGTCCTGTATCGGTTGTTGTGCGCCCGTACTG
>JAFSXR010000033.1 GCA_017443985.1 Synergistaceae bacterium | reverse complement strand
GCCAGCCCAAGCTCAAACATTCCGCCGTGAAGAACAAAAATTACAAAAGCATCGGCGGCAATATCTATAACTGTCATCATAAAGGAACTCATAACGCTTCTCATGTACTGTCCTTCGAGTTCGAGATAAGGCGCAAGGATTCTTGTAAGAGTAAAAAACGGCAGGCCTATAATATAGCCGTAAATATATTGGCGGGTCATTATAAGAATATTCGTGTCTCTTACTCCTAGAACAAAGCAGACAGCACTAGAGAATACCGCAATAATAAGAGCCGTTGAAAGTGATATTACCCCCCAAGAATAACGGCATTTGAAAAAATTTCATTGGCTTCGGCAATATCTCCGGCTCCAAGAAATGGGGCAGTCTTGATTCGTGCTCCGTTAGATATGCCGCTCCCTATAAAGCCCAGCGATATTATCAACGGTGCAACATAGCCCATAACCGTTACGCCGCTTACTCCGATAAATTGACTTATAAAAATTAAATCAATCATTGGGCCGATTGACTTAGAAATATCTGAAAGCCCCCATGATATTTCTGCTTTTTTGAATCACGTATTAAGAATTTTATTCTGGGCTTTTTCTCCGTAAAGATTTTCCATATTTATATTTACTCTTTCCTGTTATTTCTCCAGCTGCTTGACATTCTGTTATTACTTCCGCAAATATAAAAATGATAAAAGAATTTCAGAGAAAAAATGTTGAAGCTAGGAGGGGGGGGTCATTTCTAAAAATTCTTCATCACATTTTTAATCTCGAAGGTAATAACTCCTAACCCCTAACTCCTTACTAAAAAAAAATTAAACGTCAAGATTTTTCACTTCGTGGGCGTTTGCAATTATAAATTCTCTGCGCGGTTCGACTTTATCTCCCATGAGAATATCAAAATATTCATCGGCCAAGAAATTATCGTCAAGCTCAACTTTTTTTAATATTCTGTTCTGAGGGTTCATTGTCGTTTCCCAGAGCTGTTCCGGATTCATTTCGCCGAGTCCTTTATATCTTTGGACGCTGACTTTTGAAGGGTCTGGTGCGCCGTCAACATGCTGTCTTAATTCTTTGTCGGTGTAACAATAATTTACGGTCTTGCCTGACTGAACGCGGTATAACGGGGGCTGTGCAAGATATAAATATCCCTGCGATAAAAGCTCCGGCATGTGTCGGTAAAAGAACGTCAATAAAAGCGTGCTTATGTGCGCACCGTCAACGTCAGCGTCAGTCATGATTATGATTTTATGATAGCGAAGTTTCGCCGCATCAAATTCGTTGCCGATACCGCAGCCTAATGCCGTTATAATCGTCTGAATTTCTCGGTTAGCCAGCATTTTATCAACGTGGGCCTTCTCGACGTTCAAAATTTTTCCCCTCAACGGCAGTATAGCTTGAAAAGACCTGTCGCGCCCCTGTTTCGCTGAACCGCCTGCGCTGTCTCCCTCGACTATATATAATTCCGTGTCTTCCGCGTGTTTTGATGAACAGTCCGCCAATTTTCCGGGCAGACTCATTCCTGACATCGCACCCTTTCTGACAAGTTCACGGGCTCTCTTAGCGGCCTCCCTTGCTCGTCGTGCCTTGATAGCTTTTTCGACAATGGGCCTGATTATTTCCGGCCTGTCCTCAAACGCTGAAATTAATCCCTCATAAATAAAACTATCGACCGCGCCTCTGACTTCGCTGTTGCCGAGTTTCGTTTTCGTCTGGCCCTCAAACTGCGGTTCGCCGAGCCTCACGGATAAAACGCAGGTCAGGCCCTCTTTCAAGTCATCACCCGATAAATTATCTTCTTTTTCTTTGAGAACTTTTGCGTTTCTCGCGGCCTCGTTAATCGCACGGGTCAGAGCCGTTCTCAATCCTACCAAGTGAGTGCCGCCCTCAACAGTGTGAATTAAATTCGCGTAAGTGTAAACGTGTTCCTGATAGCCGTCATTATATTCAAAGCCGACATCTATAGAAATATTATCGCGTGTCCCCGAAAGCACGACGGGATTTTCAAACAACGGCACTCTGTCGCGGTCAATGTACTGCACGAATGCGGCAATGCCTCCGTTAAATAAATATTCTCTGCTCTCGTTAGTGCGCTCGTCAAGGACGGAAATTTTTAAGCCGGGATTTAAGAAAGCTAATTCTTTGAAGCGGCCTTTGAGCGTGTCCAGCGAGTGATGAACTTCCTCAAAAATTTCTTTGTCGGGCAGGTAATCAATTCGCGTGCCCTGCCATTTTGCCGGCACTCCTTCAGATAAATCCGTAACGGGTTCGCCGCGCTCAAAGCGTTGAGTTTTTTCTATTCCTCCGCGTGCAATCGTAACAACAAGCCATTCGGACAAGGCATTGACGACCGAAACACCGACACCGTGAAGACCGCCGGAAACTTTATAAGCACCCTGACCGAATTTTCCTCCGGCGTGCAAGACAGTCAAAACTACTTCGCTTGTTGGCCTGCCGTTATAAGGGTGAGGGTCTGTCGGAATACCGCGCCCGTTGTCCTGCACGGTGATGCTCTCGTCTGTATGAATAGTAACTTGAATCTTGTCGCAGTAGCCTGCCATTGCCTCGTCAACGGAGTTGTCAACAACTTCATAAACGAGATGATGAAGTCCTCGTGTGCTTGTGTCGCCGATGTACATTCCGGGACGTTTGCGAACCGCTTCAAGTCCTTCGAGAACTTTTATGCTTTCTGCGCCGTAATTTGTGATGTTATCCATTAAAAAATTTTTTAGCTCCTATTTAATTTTCTCTTTAATATTCATAAAGAATTATAGCAAAATGAATTATTGTGAAAAAATTTTCTCTGTTATAATGAATTTTACGAGGGAGTCCCGGATGAGAAGCAGGGCTCATCGTCCAACGGGGAGCCGCCCCTGC
>JAFSXR010000032.1 GCA_017443985.1 Synergistaceae bacterium | reverse complement strand
TACTTTCAACGGCGAGATTAAAAGATATTTGCCTGATTTTTTAGTAAGGCTTGATAATGGTATAACTTTAATTCTCGAAACTAAAGGACAACGCACAGAGCAGGCCAGAATAAAAGAACAAGCGTTAAAAGACTGGATAAAAGCTGTAAACGGCGCAAAGGAGTGGGGAGTGTGGCGTTGCGCTGTATCACGCAATCCGGGCGATGTAGACGGGATTATTAAAAATATGTATGAATGAAATATAAATAAAATAAACCGCGCTTTTATCCTAGAGCTCAAATTTCTGAGGTTTCCAGCGCGGAATTTATAAAGAAATTCAAATTTTAGGCTTATATTATGCCGATTTTTTATAGAAGTTTATTTCTTTGCTTTGCTTTCGATTGCAGACATTAAAGACTCAAAGGATTTATTAAATTGCGTCAGTCCGTCCTCAAGAAGTTTCGCATTGACGGCGTTAATGTCAATTCCGGCGGCTTGTAATTTTTTCATTTCGGCTTCGGCTTGTGCCACATCTTTTTCAAGCGTTAAAGCTGCTTTTCCGTGATTGACAAATGCCTCAAGAGTTACGGGCGGTACGGTGTTGACAGTGTCAGGCCCGATAAGTTCCTCGACATATTTAACGTCGGAATAAGCCTTATTTTTTGTGCCTGTGCTTGCCCATAACGGACGCTGTATTGCATCACAGCCTGCGAAAAGTTTTTTGAAAGTTCCGTAAATGATTTTTATTCCGTCGACTGCAATATGTCCGCAAAGTTCCGTGTTATTTTTTTCGGCTAAAAGTTTATCTACTGCGCCGTCAACTCTGCTTACAAAAACAGAAGCAACAGAAGCGGCCTTTCCTCCGCGTTTAACGCCTGCTAAATAAGCCTTCGCAACGCTCTCATATTGTTCATGAGAAAAAATCAGAGTTGAATTTACATTGACGCTTGAGGCTATGCACTCTTCAAGAGCAGAAACGCCTTCAGGAGTAGCGGGAATTTTTATCATTACATTAGGACGATTGAGAAGGCCGAATAATCTTTTAGCTTCAGAAATTGTTGTGTCTCTGTCGGACGCAATTAGGGGATTGACTTCAAGACTTACATAGCCGTCTTTACCGTTAGTTTTGTCATAAACAGGGCGCAGAATGTCAGCCGCTGCTCCGACTTCGCCGAGTGTAAGAGCTTCATAAATTTCCGCGCTGCTTTTTCCTGATTTTGCCATTGAGCTAATTTCTTCGTCGTAGTCTGAAGTTTTTGCGATTGCGTTTTCAAAAATTGAAGGGTTTGTCGTAACTCCTACTACTCCTTTATCGATCCATGCCTGAAGACCGCCAGACGCAATTAAATCACGGCTGATGTAGTCAAGCCAGATACTTTGTCCCATGTCAAATGCTTCGTGAATTGATGTTCTCATAAAAAATTTTTTCTCCTTTTTATATTTTATTTTTTTAATAAAGAATTAGGAAATTAGGAATAAAAAAAACTTCCTACTTCCTAACTCCTACTTCCTACTTAACTAAGTGCTTTTATTGCTGATTTTTCAATTTCAAGTCCGGCTGTATAAAGTTCCATGAATTTCTCAAAGCCTTTTACTTCTTCCGGGTCAGGTTCAACAACTTCGCCGCTAAGAGAATTGAATATTCTGTTGTTGAGGTAGTCTTCAAGTTTGCCATATTTCTTACCGTCAACAAGATAAGCCGCAAGCAATGCTATTCCCCACGCTCCGCCCTCTGACGCTGTAGACATTACGGATACGGAACTATTTACTGCCGCCGCTAAAAATTTCTGCATTACTAATGGAGTTTTGAATAATCCTCCGTGTGCCATAATGCGCTCAAGTTTAACGCCCTCATCTTTTAGCAAAATATCCATGCCTAATTTTACAGCTCCAAGCGAAGTATATAAATTAGCTCTCATGAAATTTGCAAGATTAAACGCGCTTTCAGGTCTACGGACAAATAACGGCCTGCCCTCGTTAATGAAGGTAATATTTTCGCCGGAATAATAGCCGTATGCTAACAAGCCTCCGCAGTCAGGGTCGCCCGTCATTGCGTGAGTATAAAGTTTTCCGAATAATTCTCCCATGTCCGCTTTAACGTTCATTAAGTCGCAGAACTCTTTGAAAATTCCGACCCATGCGTTTAAGTCTGAAGTTCCGTTATTAGCGTGAGCCATTGCACAGGGAAAACCTGTCGGAGTTGTTACCATGTCAATTTCACGGTGAAGTTTTTTTAGCTGTTTTTCAAGAACTATCATTGCGAAAGTGCTTGTGCCTGCCGATAAATTCCCCGTGCGAGGAGCTACTGAATTTGTCGCGGTCATTCCTGTTCCTGCGTCGCCTTCTGGAGGACAAAGCGGAATACCTGCTTCAAGATTCCCTGTCTCATCTAGCAAAGCCGCGCCGTCTTTCGTTAAAAATCCGGCATTTTCTCCGGCAGTTAAAACTTTCGGAAAAACATCACGCAATGAAAAATTAAGTCCTGCGTTTTTCAGAAGAGAATTAAATTTTTTCTCCATGTCCTCATCATAATCAAGTTTATTTGAATCGATAGGGAACATTCCTGCAGCGTCGCCTATTCCGATAACTTTTTCGCCGGTTAATTTCCAGTGCATATAAGCCGCAAGCGTGAACACTGACGCAATATTTTTAACGTGTTCTTCTTTGTCTAGTATTCTTTGATAAAGATGAGCAACTGACCAGCGTAGAGGAATATTAAAATTAAAAAGTTCCGTTAAAGTGTCAG
>JAFSXR010000031.1 GCA_017443985.1 Synergistaceae bacterium | reverse complement strand
GTCAGATCCGCAAAGAAATCGAGGACTCAACATCTGATTATGACAAAGAGAAACTTCATGAGAGACTTGCAAAACTCGTCGGCGGCGTTGCAGTGATTCAGGTTGGTTCAGCAACAGAGACTGAGCAGAAAGAATTAAAGCACAGAATCGAAGACGCTCTTAACGCAACAAGAGCGGCAGTTGAAGAAGGTATCGTAGCTGGCGGCGGCGTTGCAGCTCTTAACTGCGCGACAGCTCTTGAACCGTTCGTTGAAAAATTAACGGGAGATGTCAGGACAGGCGCAAGGATTGTCCTTGACGCTCTCAAAGCTCCGTTATATTTAATCGCTGAGAACGCAGGCTATCAGGGCGATGTTGTTGTCGAGAGAGTCAGAAGCGAGAAGATCGGACACGGCCTCAACGCTTCAACGGGCGAATATACCGACATGGTAGCGGCAGGAATTATTGACCCCGTTAAAGTTACTCGTTCAGCGTTACAGAACGCAGGCTCAATCGCGGCAATGGTACTCACCACTGAAGGCATCGTAGCCGACAAGCCCGAAAAGAAAGAAGCTGCTCCTGCAATGCCCGGCGGAATGGGCGGAATGGACGGAATGTATTAACAGGTAGGAGTTAGCCTGCCTGCCGGACAGGCAGGGAGGCAGGAGGTAAAAGCCAGGCTCCTAAATCCCAAATAAATTAAGAAAATAAAAATCCCCGTGAGAATTTATCCCGCGAGGATTTTTTTATATGGCGGCCGCAGTTAAAAATTTTTCGCCGAAAATTTCAATAATTTTGTGCTTGCAAAATGAAAAAATTTAATTAAAATTTTCACTTACGACGCTTTTATTTACAGCGTTAATTTTTTTATTTTGATTTTATTTATAGGAGGACAGAGTTTTCATAAAATGCGCTTGACAAAAAAGAAATTTCGTGCAAAATTTTCACAGCACAGCACAGTGCATCTGATTGTCTTTTTTTCTTTCAAAAATAAATTTTGTGTATTTATCACAGCTTTAACTTTCCTTTTTAGTTCGATTTCTTCAGCATATTCTGCTGATTACATTATCAAAATTCCCGACACGTTGACAGTAAATAATTCGGGTTTGAATGCTACGGACGGAATTTCGGCAGACTGCACCGCAAACGATTTTGAAACAAACAAAAAACTTATTATAACAGCAAGCTCTTCAAATGATTTTGCGCTAAAGTTGGGCGAAAATTCGATAGGCTATACGATGAATAAAACCTCATGGGATTTTTTACCAGCGGAACTAAACCAAACTAACGGTGCCAGTAAAGACTTGAAAATTACCGTTGAAGATTACAGCAACAAACCCGCAGGCAATTACACCGACACCGTAACTTTTACAGCTGCGGTGGAGAACAACCTTGTTTCATTTACTGTAAAACGTGTTGGAGGAAGCTACCCTGATTTTACTGACGGAAATTACACTGTTGCTCCCGGCACTACATGGCAGCAATTTATACAAAGCGGCAACGCACCAGCATGCTTGAGCATAGGCACTTATGGGGTGTATAGCGGGAAGGTTTGTCATGACATGAACAATAGTATACAAGACTGCGGCGGAACGATTATTGCTAACACAGCAGATAAAAAGCGCGTCAAATCCGGTGATGCCATTATTGGCGGTGCAACATACGGGTGCAGTGATTACCTCAGCTACCAAGACCATGATTAAGAGAATCTGAATCGAAAGCCGAGTAAGCTGTTATATGAGCAGTAAAAGGAAAGATCGTAAGTCTATGAACCGAAAAACGAATATTATTTTCATAATAATTTTTGCGTTTCTGTTCGCGTGTAAATCATATGCGGGCGGAATTGCAATTCCCGGTTATGAAAAATTGATTTTTAATGCGGACGAAAAAAATCAGAGTGTGAAATTTTATAACCCTGATTCTAATTCCTGCTATTTAAGATTAAGTTTAATTCTTGACGGAGGCAAAGAGTTATGGCGTTCTGATTTTATAGAACCCGGCGGAGAAGTTAAAGAAATTTTGCTTTCAGAAACTCTTGAGGCCGGGACTTACGGCGCGCTTTTGAAATATGAATGTTTTTCGCTGAATGACAAGACGCAGTTAAACGGCCTCGAAATGAAATTAACGGCTGTATTTAAGAAAGGAAGTTAAAATTGAAAAAATGACGAAAAAAAGAACATGTAAAATCGCGGTATTGTTTTTTACGTTGTTGTCGCTGTTTATAGCAGCAATGGCCGAAGCAGGGACAATTACTTCCAGTAATAATACAGGAACAATGTCAATCACGTTGACGATAAACCCTAAAGTTTCTTTTGACTCTAACGGCGGCTCAGGCTCAATGAACGCGCAAGTAGTTTCTTATGATATAGCAACGGTTTTGACGGCAAACGCTTTCACGCGCACGGGCTACGATTTCAACGCTTGGAATACAAGCTCTGACGGCACAGGCACAAGTTACGCTGACAAAGCCTCGATAAAAGTAAGCGCGGATAAAACGCTTTATGCGCAGTGGACGCCCGTAAGTTATGCGATAAGCTACGACCTTAACGGCGGAAGAAATAACGCAAACAACCCGACAAGCTACACAATTACAAGCCCTGATATAACTTTGCAGGCTCCGACAAAAACGGGCTATACTTTTGCAAATTGGACAAGCGGCGATGTCAAAGTAACTTCAATTCCGCAAGGCTCAACGGGCGACATGACGTTAAAAGCTAACTGGACGGCGAACACCTACACCGTTAAATTTAACAGCAACGGCGGCACGGGTTCAATGAGCGATTTAACTTTAACTTATGACGTTGAACAGGCTTTGAGCAATAACACATTCACGCGCACGGGCTACACTTTCAACAACTGGAAAGATAACGACGGCAACAAAACTTATAACGGCGGTGCTTCTGTCAAAAATCTAACGACCGTGAATGGCGCGACAATAACTCTTTACGCTCAATGGAAAGTTAATCAGTACACGCTGACATTTAACACTGACGGTGGAACAACGATTAACGCGATAACGCAGGATTACGGCACGTCGGTAACTGCTCCGGCAGATCCGACTAAAGAGGGTTACACGTTCAACGGCTGGGACAAAGAAATTCCCTCAACAATGCCCGCTGAAAATTTGACTTTCACGGCTCTATGGACAGAAAACGAAAAAACGCCCGACCCTGACCCCGTCCCAGAGTCTGACGATCAAAAGGGAAGTACAGACCCTAAGACTGACGACCCGGCGCAGGAGGCTGAAGAGTCAGCAGACAAAACGCCCGACACTGACTCAAAAGATATATCGTCCGAAGACAAAACGCCCGAAAGCAAAACTGCGGTCGCTGAAGCAGTGTCGACGATGACCACTGAAGAATTACAACAAACTTTCGAGAATAAAACTGAAATCACCCTCACCGGGACTATCAGAGCCTGTTCAGCATCTTTTTGAAGGCCGAAAGTACATCTCGTTGACGACGAAGAAAAATTCATTTTGCCCAAATTTTTATAAAGCACTGTAAATTCCTGATAATTTTGATATACTGAACAGGCTCTCAGCAACGAGAATTTATCTTCAGTCATCGAAAAAATTGCGAGTGTTACGGAAGTTAAGACGCTGGATTTGTCAAAAATTGAAGGCGTTACCGAAGTCAAGCTGAAAGAGACTACCGCTGTTGAAACACTGAGCGTTGCGGGAAATCAAACGATAACAAAAGTCGAAGTTCAAAATAACACGTCATTGAAGTCAATTAATTTATCAGGAAGCAAAGTAGAAACGATTGACGCTAAGGGCTGTACTGAATTAACGGAGGTTATTTTGACGAGCTGTGATGAACTTCAGTCAATCAACGTCAGCGAAACCCCGATAACGAAACTTGACACTAGCAACTGTGAAAAACTTTCGTCGATTAATTGCAGTTCGTGCGACATTTCGGAATTAAATATTGACGGCTGTAAAAAACTTGCTGACTTGAATTGCGCGAATAACAGTCTTACACGTCTTGATGTGTCGGGCTTTGCGTTAAACAGTCTTGAATGTGAGCATCAAACAGTAAAAGGCTTCATAAGAAGAGCGTCATTTAACATTCTTGATATTTTATTGAGAAGGCTTGAGGCATTCGTAACGTCTGACGCAAATGATGATTCAGGTTACGTTGCCAACGTCAAAGATATTACGGGCGTGGACGAAAAAGGCAATGAATTTTCACCGGCAAGCTATAATGAAGAGACAGGCGAAGTTGTATTTTCAAAAGCTCCTGCGAACATAAAATACAATTACATAACAGGCTTTTCTGATATAAGCATGGACGTAACGGTCGAGACCAGCGGCGAATCACAGCAAATTAATTCTCTCGGCAGCAGCGGCGGAGGCTGTGATATGGGCTTTGCGGGGCTTGGTGTCTTGGCTCTTGCATTAACATTCATGAAAAAAAATCACTCAAAGTAAAAAGTTAAAGTTAGGAATTAATACTCCTACCTCCTACTTCCTACCTCCTAACTCCTACCTCTTACTTGCTTTCCTTGCTTGCTGTGATTAAACGAAATTATTAATTAAAAAATAACGGGCGCATTTCATTTAAGAGGTGCGCTCTTTTTTTGCGTTATAATTTTTCATAATTTTTAATTTTTTTCAGAAGGGAAGAAAAATATTTTGCAGCAGCTTTACGCATCGTGGCGCATGTCATATATCGAAGCCCCCAAGCATCAAGAGGGCTGTATCTTCAGCGATATTCAGGCAGAACAAAAAGACGACGAGCATTTTATCGTTCACAGGGGAAAAACCTGCTTCGTAATCATGAATTTATATCCTTATAATCCCGGACACTTAATGATAATTCCATACAGGCACACAAATATTTATGAAGAGCTGACCGACGAAGAGGCTCTCGAAATGCACAAGCTGACTTCAAAAGCTGTGCGCGTCTTGAAAAAAGTCATGAACCCGGCAGGCTTCAACATGGGAATAAATTTAGGCGAAACCGCCGGAGCAGGAGTCGCCGGTCATCTTCACAGACACATTGTGCCGCGCTGGAACGGCGATAATAATTTTATGCCTGTGCTTGGAGATACGCGGGTTTTGTCTGACGCTATCGAAAACTCGTGGCGGCGCATTAAAGAAGTCTGGGAGCAGGAAAGCGAGTAACAGTTAGGAGTTAGCCTGCCTGCCGGACAGGCAGGGAGTTAGGAGGTAGGAGGTAAGGATGAAAACTTTTCTCCTTATTCCCGAAAAATCCGTAACTTACGAAGAAAAAATAAAACGCTCGGTTTTTATTGCGTCGCTTGAGCCTTGCAGCGATGAGAACGAAGCAAGAAATTTTTTGGCACGGATAATCTCCCAGCACAGAGACGCCACTCACAACTGCCGGGCATATATTATTGACGGCGTTGAATATTCTTCAGACGACGGCGAGCCTTCAGGTACAGCCGGCAAACCGATTTTGAACGCGATAAAAAAATCCGGGCTTGAGAACGTAATGATTGTAGTTACGAGATACTTCGGAGGGGTAAAGCTCGGAACAAGGGGACTTATTGACGCTTACGGCGGAGTTTCTGAAAAGGCTCTCGAAATGGCCGGAAGGGTCGAAAAAATTTTAACGAAGCCCATAAAAATTTCGCTCGAATATAATTCGATGGGAATGATTACAAAAATTTTAGACGCTCACGGCGCAAAAAATCTTCAGTGGGAATACGGCGCGGACGTAAACGTGAGGGCTGATGTGCCCGTCAATTTTTTTGAAAATCTTGTGAATGAGTGTGAGGAACTCAAAGCAAGAAAACTTATTAAAGAAAGGATATGAAATACTTTGCAGGACTTCACAAACTTAGCATTAAAAAATTTAATCCAACTGGCAATAGACAGCGGCGCAAGCGATATTCATTTAAGCTCCGGGACTCTGCCGGCTCTGCGCGTACACGGAGAATTAAATTACGTAAAATCATCTGAAATTTTCACGAGGGAAGCCCTTGAAAAATTTATCAATGAAATTTTGACATCGGCACAGCTCGAAAAATTTTTTCACACCGGCGATTTAGATTTTGCTTTCACGTTCGGCGCACAGCGTTTCAGAGGGAGTCTTTACCGCGAAATGCGCGGACCGTCTTTGACCTTTAGGCTTGTCCCTTCGGTAATCCGTTCTCTTGATGAGCTTGGCCTGCCGGAAATCTTAAAGACAATGGCATATAAACATCGCGGATTATTTTTAGCAACAGGCCCGACCGGGCACGGGAAAAGCTCAACGCTTGCGGCAATCATCAGCGAAATCAACCGCAATATAAAATCTCACATAGTAACGATAGAAGACCCGATAGAGTATGTTCACACGCCTGCGCTGTCAGTCATTCATCAAAGAGAAGTAGGAGCGGACACGGAAAATTTTGCATCGGGCATTAGGCACGTTCTGCGCCAAGACCCTGACGTTATCATGATAGGAGAAATGCGCGACCTTGAGACAATTTCAGCGGCAATCACGGCGGCAGAGACGGGGCATTTAGTTTTCGGCACTCTTCACACTCAGGACGCTTCGCAGTCTATTGAAAGAATTGTCGATGTTTTTCCGCCTCATCAGCAAAATCAAATTAGGCTTCAGCTCTCGTATACTTTGCTTGGAATTTGCTCACAGCAGTTAATACCAACGCAGGGAGCTAAAGGCCGTGTGTGCGCTACGGAAATTTTAATTACGACTCCGGCGGTACGCTCTTCAATCCGCGAGGGAAAAATAAGCAGTATAAGAAATGCAATGCTTACGGGAATGTCCTTCGGTATGCACACTATGGAGCAGGATTTGTCGCGGCTGTTCCGTGAAGGCAGAATTTCTCAAAGCACCGCAAAAGATTTTGCCTACGACAGGACGGAAATAGAAAGATTAATAAGCACGTCTATTTAATATATAATCAGCTCACCGCAATTTAATTTTCTTATACGAACGGAGGTTTTTTTCTAATGGCATTATTTGCGCGTGATAAAAATCTTGCTATGGAGCTTGTGCGCTCCGCAGAAGCCGCTGTAATGGCATCGGGCCGCTGGTTTGGTCTCGGCGATAAAAACGAGGTTGACCGCGCCGCAGTTGAGGCAATGCGCTATGTTCTTCATGGTGTCGCAATGCGCGGCGTTGTAGTAATCGGCGAGGGAGAAAAGGACGAAGCCCCGATGTTATTCAACGGCGAAGAGGTCGGAACAGGGGAAGGCCCGGAAATGGATATTGCTGTCGATCCCATTGACGGCACCCGCTTAATGGCTCAAGGCCAGCCCGGGGCAATAAGCGTAATTGCAGCCGCTCCGCGTCATTCAATGTTCAGCCCCGATAATTTATTTTATCTCAATAAAATTGTAACGGGCCCTGAGGCCGCAAATTATATTGACATTCAAGCTCCCATTGAGTTTAACGTCAGGATTGTTGCACAGGCGAAGGGCAAAGCAATTCATGAAACAACGGTTGTAATGCTCGACAGGCCGAGAAATAATGAAATGCTTGCAAAAGTACGCGCTATGGGCGCACGAATAAGACTAATAGGCGACGGCGACGTTGCAGGCGCGTTAATGACATCGCTGCCCGGTCATGAAACTGCTGATTTACTGCTTGGCATCGGAGGCTCTCCGGAAGCTGTAATAACCGCGTGCGCTATGAAATGTCTCGGAGCTAATATGCAGTGCCAGCCCTATTTCAGAAATGAGGACGACGAAGCAAGGGCAAGGGAACGCGGCCTCACACGCGACACTGTTTTAACGATTGATGATTTAGTGAAAAGCGATAATGTTTTCTTCGCGGCGGCTGGAGCCTCTGACGGCGATTTATTGCAGGGCGTTCACTATCACGGCGAGCATATCGAGACTAATTCGCTTTGCATGAGAGGAAGCTCCGGGACTATAAGATTTATTTCTGCTGTACATTCACAAAAAAAACTTGCGGAAATGGGCGGAAATATTGCCTATGACCCGACAGTAAAAGAGGAGCTTGGTTTATAAAATGAATTTGATTAGCGCACTTACTGAATGGCTCGTGAGTACGATCGGGAGCATGGGCTATACGGGAATAATATCGTTGATGTTTCTTGAGTCTTCTTTCTTTCCTTTTCCAAGCGAGGTCGTAATGCCCCCTGCCGGTTATCTTGCGTGGAAGGGCGAAATGTCCCTGACACTTGTGTTAATTTCCGGGATTGCCGGGAGCCTTTTGGGTGCTCTGTTTAATTATTGGGTCGCCGTGAAATTCGGACGGCCGTTTTTTTTGCGCTACGGAAAATATTTTTTCATATACCCTGAGTCAATTCAAAAGGCCGACGATTTTTTCAAGAAGCACGGACACATAAGCACATTAGTCGGCAGACTGCTGCCCGTCATAAGGCAATATATTTCACTTCCTGCCGGCATTGCAAGAATGCCCATGAAAACTTTTATGCTTTTCACGACGATAGGCGCGGGGTCTTGGGTTTTTGTTTTGACGTTCGCAGGCTATTTACTCGGAGAACATCAGGAATTATTAAAAGAATATCTGCACGTGATAACTTTAGGCTGTATCGCGGCGGCTTTTATAATCGGCGGAGCTTATTACTTAATAATTAAGAGGAGAAAAAAATCATGAGCGGCATTCTTGGCGTAACGCTTCGAGGAATGGAAGCCCTGCCGGTTGAGGTTGAAGTCGAAATTACGGGAGGGCTTTTTAATATTTCGATAGTGGGTATGCCAGACGTTGCAATCAGAGAATCACGCGAGAGAGTTCGTGCGGCTCTTCGTTCGCTGGGACTGACATTAAAGGGGCGAATATCCGTCAATCTTGCTCCTGCTGATATTCCTAAAGAAGGAGCCCTGTTGGATCTGCCGATAGCCTTAGGAATGATGAAGGCAGCCGGAGTCCTCAAGAACTGCCCGAAAGCTTTATACATGGGCGAGCTTGCACTTGACGGAAGATTAAGAAGAGTGCGCGGTGCTGTTCCTGCGGCGTTCCTGGCAAGAGAGTTAAATATTCCGCTTTATGTCCCGGTTGAAAATGCCGAAGAAGTAGCTTTAGTTCAAGGTGTCGAAGCTTACTGCGCCGACAATTTATCAGAACTTGCAATGGTGCTGACGGGTGCTGAAGAGCCGCGCCCCGTTCCTCCTGCTTATATCCCGGACTTAAATATTAATGCCGACCCGGATTTTGCAGATATTAAAGGGCAGGCCGCTGCAAAGAGAGCAGCAGAGATCGCAGCTGCGGGCCATCATAATTTATTATTAGTGGGCTCTCCGGGCAGCGGAAAGACTCTAATTGCAAAAGCACTGGCAGGAATTTTGCCGCCCCTTAGCGACGAGGAACTGGTCGAGACTCTTTTGGTACGCAGCACACTCGGACTCGACACTAAGCCGACACGCGAGAGACCTTTCAGAACAGTACACTTCACGGCCAGTACCGTATCAATATGCGGCGGAGGAAATAATCTGCGTCCCGGCGAAGTCTCTTTAGCTCATCGAGGCGTTTTATTTTTGGACGAATACACGGAATTTAGAAGGGACTTGACAGAAAGTCTGCGCGCTCCTATTGAGGACGGCTTTATAACGGTGAGCAGGGCATCAGGAACTGTGAAATATCCTTCGCGTGTTTTATTAGTCTTGGCGGCTAATCCGTGCGCCTGCGGTTATTACGGCGACCCCGTCATGAAGTGCAAATGCTCAGCTCTCGACATTGAAAGATATAAAAGAAAATTATCAGGCCCGATAATGGACAGAATTGATTTACAGATAAATGTGCCGAGACTAACTCCTGAAGAATTATTATCTATCACGAGCAAAGGCAGCGCGCCTGAGCCAAGCTCGGCAATACGGGAGCGCGTAGTTAAAGCTAGAAAAATTCAATTAGAACGCTGGAAAGAATATAATTTAACGTGCAACGCCGAAATCCCGGAGAGACTCGTTAAAAAATGCCTCACCCTTCAAGAAGATACGAGAAATTATCTTGCGACTATGGCCGCAAAAATAAATTTATCGGGGAGAGGCTTGAGCCGGGTCTTGAAAGTTTCGCGGACAATAGCGGACTTGGCCGGAGAGGAAATAATTTCTAAAAAACATTTAGCCGAAGCGTTAATGTACCGCCAGGAACAGTAAGCAGGTAGGAGTTAGGAGTTAGGAAGTAAAACCCCTAACTCTTAACGTTAATTAATATTCGTCGTCGTCATCGTCTTTATCGTCGTCTTTTTTCTTTTTTTGCTTCTGAGATTCTTTTACAACAAATTTTCCGCTTATCCAGCCGGTCGGTAAAAAGAACCCTATAAACGCCCCTATTAAACTGATTCTTGTTCGGCTAGGACCGTCCCGGAAGTCAGGTGGCATCGCCGGGTCTACTACCGTTATTGTTGAGAAGTCCGAAATTTCTCCGAGCCTTGCCGATTCAAACTGGCTGAACATAAATTCATATTTAGCTTCGGCAACTTTCAAAGCTCTCAAGTAATGCTGATATTCAACGCTGATTTCAGGAATTTCTCCGAATGAGATCGTAGTATTTTTATTTTCGTCCGTCAGGGGCAAAGCTCTTCCGGCGTCCGTACGCTTCTGTTCTTCTTCGAGTTTACTGAGTTCCTGCTGCATTGCGGAGAGTTCCGACTGCGCTATTTTCAGCATGGGATTATCACGGCGCGCATAACTTTTCATTGATGATATTTCGATATTTTTTGCCGCTATCTGCGAACGAAGATTTTTTATTGCGTCAAGCAGTGCCTTAGCCTGTTCTTCCATGACGATAACGCCGCTTGACTGTTGATACTTCATCATGGCCTCTTCTGCGTCGGAAAGTTCCTTTTGAACTTCCATGAGCTGAGTTTCATAAAAAGCTCTTTTCTGCTGGGCCTGCGACAAAGACATCTCCGTCATTTTTTTCTGAAGTTCATCAATAAAAGCGTTGACGATATCGGCGGCCTTTTGAGGATCTTTATCGACATATGAGAGCGTTATTATGCCGCTTCCTTTTGTGTCGCTTTCAGCCTCAAAATTTTTTAGAACGGCTTTTCTTGCGTTAATGCGATATTCCTGTTCCATTTCCTGCATTAAGTTAAATTTATCTATCACCGCATCGACAACTGAATTTCCTTTCATAACGTCAATCATAACGGCACCGGATCCGCCTGAACCTTCGGGCATAGAGATCCCCATCATGCTGGCAATTCCGCCGTACTGCGACATCAGCCCGGAGAGTCTTCCGCCGCCTCCGCCTCCTCCTGCAGGCATTATTCTTGCTTCGGCCTTATAAATAAACGGCAGCTGAAGAGCGTACGCAGCTCCGAGTCCGCCTCCGATTATCATCAAAAATAATATGAGCCATTTCTTTTTCCAGATAGCCTTGAAAAGTTCAATTAGATCTATTTCTACTTCGTCCTCGTCATTGTAACGCGGCTGCTGGACGTATATATACTGAGGCTGAGGCAAATTATTTTCCGGCATTTATTAAATCAAATCCTTTCGTGTTTTTAATATTTGTCGTCGTCATTTTCATCTTCATTTTTCTTTTTTTTCTTCTGCGACTCTTTGATGACATATTTTCCGCTTATCCAGCCGGTCGGCACGAAAAATCCTACGAACGCCCATATTAAAGTAATTCTAGTACGGCTCGGCCCGTCTCTAAAATCGGGCGGAATGGGAGGGTCAATAACTGCTACTGTAGAAAATTCGCTGCTTTCTCCAAGTCTTGCCGACTCATACTGACCGCGCATAAATTCATATTTTCCCCTAGCGACATTTACATTTCTTGCCAGACGCTGAGACTCAAGCCCTGCTTCCGGGATTTCGCCGACCAAAAGCATTCCCTCGTTCGCTAATGTTCTGTCCGCTGTCCATTTTTGTTCTTCTTCGAGCTTCTTGAGTTCGCGCTGAATCGATTCTAATTGCGACTGCGCAAGTTTTACTCTTGGGTTATTGCTCGTTAAGTAGCTTTTCAATGTTGCTATCTCAGAATTTTTAGCGGCGATTTGCGCTCTCAGGTTTGACATGGCTTCAATTAATTTGCTTGTCTGCTGGTCGAGTGCGATTGCTCCGCTTGTCTGCTGATACTTCATAAGGGCTTCTTCAGCCTCAACAAGTTCCTGCTGAGATTCGGCCAAGTGAGATTCATAAAAGACACGTTTCTGTGTTTCATAAGAGAAAGACATATCCTGCGTTTTTTTCTGAAGTTCTTGGATAAAAGCATTTAGAATTTCAGTAGCTCTATTCGGATCGTTATGTCTATACGAGACAGTTATAATACCGCTGCCCTTAGTATCAGCTTCAGCTTCAAAATTTTTAAGCACAGCTTTTCTTGCGGAAAGCCTGTATTTTTGATTATATTCTTCCATTAAATTGAATCGGTCTATTATTCTATCAACAAGAAAATTACTTTCTAATATGTCAATGAAAATAGCTCCCATACTGCCCGCGCCCTCAGGCATTGTGATCCCCATCATGCTTGCGATCTCTCCGTATTGAGCAGCAAGACTTCTCATTCTTCCGCCTTCTGCACCGTTTTGCGGCATAATCTTTGCTTCAGCTTTATAAATAAACGGCAGCGAAAGAGCGTACGCAGCCCCCAAGCCTCCGGCAGCTATTGTAAATAACAGTATCAGCCATTTCTTTTTCCAGATAGCCTTGAAAAGTTCAATTAGATCTATTTCTACTTCGTCCTCGTCATTATAGCGCGGCTGCTGGACGTATATATACTGCTGCTGAGGCAAATTATTTTCCGGCATTTATCAAATAAAACTCCCTTCATGTAAAAATTTTTTTCAATAATATCACAAAGAAAGTTAGGAGCTAGGAGTTAGGAGTAAAAAAAATTACAGCTCGTACAAAAATTTTATGCAGGCATCGCTCAGGGCCTTGAGGCTCGACACCTGACGCTCTAAAGGCAGGCCGGAAGCTTCATAAGCTAATGGAAGTTCCGTGCAGCCCATTGTTACAGGGACATCGCGCTCGCGCCAAAGTTCATTGACAACACCGCGCATAATGTCGCCTGCGGTTTTCATCTCGCCGGATTTTACGTAGCGTATGCAGGACTGAATTTTTCCCTGCTGTTCTTCCGAAGGCTTCAAGAAATGATAATGCCTTTTTGCCGCGCATGACGGATATATTAAACTTTTTTGAGTCCCGTCGGTTGCCAAGAGCCACGAACAATTTCCCTTGCTTAATTCTTTTGCGGCATCGACTGTAACCTCGACGATATGAATCAGCGGCACGGGAATTTCACCGCGAAATCTGTCAATGAAATAATGCGCCGTGTTGCATGGAACTGCGAGGACATCTGCGCCCCATTCGACAAGCTGTAATAAATTTTTTCGGATCACGGGTAAGGGATCAGGGCCTATGCCCATCAACCCGTCGCTGCGGTCGGGCGTGTCAGGGTCAGAGAGCATTATTATTTTCGGGTGCTGTGAATCGTCCTTCGCCGGAGCATCACGCGCTAAAATTCTTAGAAATTCAGCGCAGGCCGCCGGCCCCATTCCTCCGAGTACGCCTAAAATTTTTTCCGGGCGTGTCAGCATATAAAAAACTCCCTTCATGTTTTAAATTTATTTTTTGGATTAGTGAAAAAATTATACGTTAATTTTTATGATTTTTGTTTGGAAATCTTTTTTCAAGAAAAATTTTTAAGTGTGAAATTGCATAATTAATATCTTTCGGCAAATCCTCCGGTGCGTCTGTCATTAATTTTTCTAGTTCGTCATCAGAAACTCCTGTGCATTTATTAATTTTTAGGTCTGAAGAAGATTTTTTATTTTTATTTT
>JAFSXR010000030.1 GCA_017443985.1 Synergistaceae bacterium | reverse complement strand
CCGCAGCGTTCGCCTGCTTCACGTATGTCGCCGCGCTTTAATCTGCATACAATGCGCCTTGCCACAAGCCCGGCGATCTGCGTTATCATGACTGCGCCCCACTGCGTAGAAAATCCGATAAAATTTCTCTCGTTTATTTCCGATGCTTTTGGAGCGAAGGCCGCTAATTTTTTTCCGGGAATGTACTCAAGATAATCAACGCGGCCCGTGCATGGTGCGCGGTTGACGTGAACGCTAAAAATATTCATGAATATCCCGACTTTTATAGAATTTCCCGTGAAGTCATGAGTGCAGTTAGAAATTTCTACAACTTTCCCGTCAGCAGGCGAATAAAAATATCCGTCCTTATATTCTGTCCTGCGATCGGGGTCTCTGAAAAACCACACGACAATCAAAGTTAAGACGAGCATTATTGCCGCAGGTATCCACGAGATAAAAGCAAAGGCCCCCGTTATGAGAGCCATATAAAAAATATTTACTATTCCGTCTTTTGCGATTTTCATTTTAATTTTTTCTTTATTTTAATTTTTTTCTTCTATGTCCTCAGCTTCTTCAGCTTCTTCAAACGGAATACCGACTGTAGCGTCGCCGTCGTCATCACTTCCGCGCACAACGCTGCAATCTGCTACGGTGTCGCCGTCGTCGAGACGTAAGACTTTATTTCCCTGTGCCTGCCGGCGCAATAAAGAAATTTCAAAAGCCGGGACTCTTATCGTGCGGCCCTTTGAAGTAATCGCGATTATCTCGTCATTGTCATTTATGGCAATGCTTGCGGAGAGCCTGCCGGTTTTTTTGCTGAGGTCCATTATGAAAACTCCGCCTGTTGCTCTGTGATGAGGCGTAAAATCTGAAAAATATGACCGCTTGCCGATGCCCTTTTCACTTAGGACAAAAATCTTTTTGCTGTCGTCAACAACATCACAGCTTAAAACTCTGTCGTCGTCCTTTAATTTCATCGCCCGGACTCCGCGTGCGGTGCGTCCCATTGATCTAAATTCTTCTTCGGAAACTCGGAGGGCCTGAGCATCTTTTGAGATTAATAATAAATCGCTCTTGCCCGAAGTCAGACAGACCTGAGCTATTTCGTCGCCGATGTCGAGCGTCATAATTTTTCTTGGCCTCTTTGAAGATTCTAACTCTTCCATAGAGACGCGCTTGGCTATTCCCATTCTCGTGATGAAGAAAGCAAATTTCCAATCCTTTGAATTTTCGCCTGCAATGTTCACGATTTTTTCATTTTCAAGCAAAGGCAAAAATTTTGCGACGGGCTTTCCTTTTCCTGACTTAGTCTCCGTAATTTCGTAACCCTTAACCGACATCATTCGGCCAAGATTAGTGAAGAAGAAAATTTCTCTGTGAGTGTGAGTTACGCATAGAAGCTCTATGCTGTCGTCCTCATAAACTCCCGAACCTTTACGGCCTTTGCCGCCGCGAGCCTGCGATTTATATAAATCAAGCGGAAGGCGTTTTATAAGTCCGTCCTTTGAAAGAGTTATGACTATGTCCTCTTCCTGTATAAAAGCCTCGTCGGGCATTTCTTCAAATTCCGCGACAAGTTCCGTGCGTCTTTTATCTCCGAAACGGGCCGCGAGGTCTTTTAACTCGTCCCTGATAACGCCGTCAAGAACTTTTTTGTCAGCAAGAATATTTTTATATGCGGCAATATCAGCTAGTAATTTCTTCTGCTCCTCGTCGAGCCTGTTTCTTTCAAGTCCGGTTAATCTCTGCAAGCGCATATCGAGAATGGCCTGCGCCTGACCGTCAGAAAATTCAAGTTCCATTTGAAGAGCCGCTTTAGCTTCGGGAGCCGAGTTATTAGCTCTGATGATTTTTATGACGGCTTCAATATTTTCGAGGGCCTTTTTTAATCCCTCTATAATATGCTCACGGGCCTGCGCCTGTTTCAATCTGTGCTCGGTTCTGCGTCTCACGACATCGCGGCGGTAATTCAAATATAGTCCCAGCATCTGATTAATATTAAGAATTACGGGGTGCTTATCGACAAGGGCAAGATTAATAACTCCGAACGTAGTTTGAAGCTGCGTGCGTTTATAGAGCTGTCGCGTAATAAATTCCGAGTCCGCGTCGCGCTGAAGTTCGAGGACAATTCTCAAGCCGTCGCGGTCAGACTCGTCGCGTATCTCTGAAATTCCTTCGATCTCTTTATCTTGGACGGCCTGCACCATATTTTCAAGCAGCAAAGTTTTATTAACGGCGTAGGGAATTTCCGTAACTACTATGCTCTCTCTTCCGCGCTTATTTTCTTCGACGTGAGTTTTTCCGCGAACGATAATTTTTCCGCGTCCCGTTGAATACGCTTCTAAAATTCCTGAACGTCCCGCAATTTCTCCGCCTGTCGGAAAATCCGGGCCGGGCAGCAATGCCATAATATCTTTTAAGTCAGCCTGTTCAGGTTCGATTTCATTTTCAATCAGCCAGCACAAAACATCGACGACTTCTCTTAAATTATGAGGAGGAATGTTCGTGGCCATGCCGACCGCTATACCCGTTGAGCCGTTCACGAGCAGATTAGGCATTATGCACGGGAGAGTTAAAGGTTCTTTTAATGACTCGTCAAAATTTTGTCCCCAGTCTATAGTATCTTCGTCAATGTTCGAGAGCATTAATTCACCGAGCCAGCTCAATCTCGCTTCGGTGTAACGCATGGCCGCCGGGCTGTCTCCGTCAATCGAGCCGAAGTTGCCTTGACCGTCAACTAACGGATAACGTAAATTCCAATTTTGCGCCAGCCTGACCATAGTGTCATAAATCGCGCTGTCTCCGTGAGGGTGATACTTACCCATAGTCTCTCCGACGATACGGGCGGATTTTTTATAAGCAGTGTTATGTTTGAGGCCAAGCTCCGACATTGCGTAGAGCACTCTGCGCTGAACGGGTTTAAGTCCGTCCCTTGCGTCAGGCAGAGCGCGTCCGACAATGACGCTCATGGCATAATTCAAATAGCTTGTCTTTATTTCGCCGACGAGCGGAAGTCTTAATATACGACCCTCACTCTCGCTATTATTATTAATATTTTCTTCGCTTAAATTTTCTCTTTCATCAGGCATAAGAAAAATTTTAATCTCCTCTCTTTTTGTTACGGAAATTTTATCATTTTTCGCCTCATTCCTCACTTATGGCCTTTGCCATTGAAAGAGCCGTTAAATTTTCTTCAACGTCATGAACTCTCAAAATATTTGCGCGTCCGTATAACATTCCCGACAAAGCGACAGTGGCGAATAAATTTTTGCCTGTGAATCTTTTTCGAGAGTGCCCGATTAAAATCGGGAGCCCGAAAATTTTTAAGCTCTCAATATTTTTTATGATGGCGAAATTTTCTTCTGAATTTTTTCCGAAGCCCAAGCCCGGATCTAAAATTAATTGACTGCGATTAACTCCGGCCTCGTCGAGAATTTTTAACTTTTCTTGAAAATATAAAATTATGTCGCTCAAAATATTTTCGCTTGGTCTGTCGGGCTTAATGTGTGAAAGGACGTAAGGAGCATTAAAGCGCGAAATAATTTCAGGCATTTTATTATCTTCAAAGCCGCTGATGTCGTTTATGATGTCTGCGCCTTCGTTGAGAGCAATTTCAGCGGCTTGAGATTTATAAGTGTCAACGGAGATTAAAGCGTCAGGAAAATTTTTCCGCAAAGTTTTTAACGCAGGCAGAAGCCTTTTAATTTCTTCGTCAAGTTCAACAGGCTCAAAGCCCGGACGGGTTGACTCCGCGCCCAAGTCTAAAATGTACGCGCCCTGCGACAAAAATTTTTCGGCCCTCGTTAAAATTTCGTCCTCTTTAACACGGCTTTCAGCGTAAAAAGAATCGGGAGTTAAATTCATGATCGCCATTAACTTTGTGTCATTGCTTAAAATAATTTCGCGGCCCGTGTGGGATTTTATCCGCCACTCTTTAATAAAAATATTTGCAAAGGCACGAGAAAATTCTTCGCGAAAATTTTTCAGCCCCCAGCAGTCCATTGATTTTAATTTTTCGATGAGGCTCTTTAACTGCGAGGGCGTTCCCATTAAAAGCACGTCGCTGTAATCCGTTTTGCCGTCGATGACGTGCTTTGTAACAACCGTGTCGCCTCCGCGTGCTAATAGTTCCTGCTTCAAGAACGCCGCTGCCCTGTAATCGACATGTTCAGAATAAAAATGAAGAATATTTGATTTCGGTGCAAGATAGGCGAAGGCTCGCGGGTCAGTCTGAATTTTTCTGCATATATCAAGAAGTTCGGAATAATTTTTTACGTTCAGCGGATAAATCAAAAATTTTGCCTCCTTTTTTAATGAGGAGTTAGGAATTTCACAACGGCACAAAAAATATAACCCAGAAAAAAATTTTGTGATAAAATATTTTATTCCAAGTTTATAAAAAATTCAGAGAGAAAAATTTTTTACCACTACATTTACACCTACAAAAAGTTTCAAAATTTTTAACGCCTGCAAAAATTCATGGAGCTGATTAAAAAATTAGAATCAAAAATTTTTTTCGTGGAGCAAAATTTTTTCGGCTTCGTTTAGAGCTTCGTCGAGCCTTTCAGAATTTTTGCCCCAGCCCTGCGCGCTGAATGAACTTCCGCCGCCTTTGCCCTCAAGAATTGCGACAGCTTTTTTGAAGGCCGGGCGAACGTCAGTATTTTTATTCTCTTTATTCGTCCCGAATATTATGAAAACGCCGTCGGAATTTTCACACGAGAGCAAGGCTGCAACTTCGTGATTAATTTCAGTGATTAATTTGAATAAATGCTTCACTTCGTCTTGGGTTGAATCTTTCATGACGTGCCGGACGATTTTATTTTTTGCATTGTCGATTAAATTTTCAGCGAGCGGCCTCAAAAATTTTTCTAAAGTTTTTTCGTTGTTTGCTTTCAGGTCTTTAATCTGGCCTTTGAGGTTTAATATCTTCTCGTTAATTCCTTCATAGCCGCAGACTAATTCGGACTCGGCCTTTCTGACTTCGCTGTAAAGTGAAGAGAGCCACCTGTAAGCCGCTTGTCCGCACTTCAAATAAATTCTCGTTCCGCCCTTATGATTTTCAAACGAAGTAATTTTTATCAGGCCGACTTCGCCCGTAGAGCTTACATGAACTCCGCAACAGGGGACATAATCAACGCCTTCGATTTTTATAATTCTTATGGGCTGATCAGATTTTTCGGGGGGAAGTTTTCGTGCGAGTGCCTTAACTTCTTCCATGCCGGGATACAAAACTTCGACAGGAATATTTTTCCAGACCGCCTCGTTAGCTACTGCCTCAGCCTCAAAAATAAAATCTTCATTGACTGCTTCGTTAATGTCGATTGAAACGTTATCGCCCTCAATTCTCATTCGTGCCGTGTGAAGCTGGTGAAGGTTGAATAACATTCCTGCGAAGATGTGTTCGCCCAAGTGCTGCTGCATGTATTCAAATCTCTTTTCCCAGTTCAAAACGCCGTGAACATTTTTATTAGCTAATTCATTTTTCAGGACGTGTATTATTTCGCCGCCGCGCTCTAAAACTTCGAGGACCTCAACGCCGTCAATAAATCCTGTGTCGCAGGGCTGACCTCCTCCGCTCGGAAAGAATAAAGTTTTATTCAAGATCACGTGAAATTTTCCGTCATGTTCAGATTGATTTATGACTTCCGCGTCAAATTCACGGGCGTATAAATCTTCGTAATAAAGTTTTTCTGTCAAAATAAAATTCACTTCACTTATAAAAAATTTTCATGAATTATAATACATTGAGCAGGTAGGAATTAGGAGTTAGGAGGTAGGAGTTAAGAAAGTATGATTGCAATAATAAATTACGGCGTAGGAAATTTATTTTCGCTTGAAAGTTCTTTCAACGCCATTGGAAAAAATGTGAAAGTAACGTCAGACCCCGAAGACTTGAAAAAATCAGAACGAATAATTTTGCCAGGTGTCGGAGCATTTGAGGACGCGGCAAAAAAATTAAAATCTTCGGGACTTGTTGAAACTCTGCTTGACGAAGTTAAAAGAGGCAAGCCGTTATTAGGAATTTGTTTAGGAATGCAGATGCTTTTCACAAAGAGCTACGAATTTGGCGAGCATGAAGGATTAAATTTAATTCCCGGCACTGTGCGCTACATCGGCGAAGTTATCCCGGAGGGCTTAAAAATTCCTCAAATAGGCTGGAACGCTTTACAGGTAGGAGGTAGGAGTGAGGAGGTAGGAGGTCAGTCGATAATTAAAAATAACGGCGAATATGTTTATTTTGTTCATTCATACGCTGCCTTCTGCGACGAAAAATTTATAACGGCAACGACAAATTACGGAGCTGATTTAACTGCTTCGGTGCAGAACAAAAATATTTACGGCGTTCAATTCCACCCGGAGAAAAGCGGCAACGTCGGCTTAAATATTTTGCGTGAATTTTGCGCCGTGTCTGCCGACAGGCAGGAGGTGTAACGCATGTTAATTTTTCCTGCGATAGATTTATTTCAGGGCCAAGCCGTTAGACTTTTTCAGGGCGATTACAAAAAAATGACGGTTTACGATAATGAGCCGCTGAACACCGCAAAAAAATTTGAATCGTTCGGCGCAGAATGGCTGCACATCGTTGACTTAGAAGGCGCAAAAACGGGCGAGGCCGTCAACATTGATACAATTACAAAAATAATTTCGTCATGCAAATTAAAATGTGAAGTCGGCGGCGGTGTACGCAGCATGAAAATCATTGAGCGTTATATAAATTCAGGAGTTGACCGCGTAATTTTAGGAACGGCGGCAGTAACGGAAAAAAATTTTGCCGAAGATGCCGTTAAAAATTTTGGTGAAAAAATTGCTGTCGGCGTTGACATAAAAAATAATAACGTAGCGATAAAAGGCTGGCAGGAAAATTCTAACATCGAAGCAATAAATTTTTGCGAACGTATGCAGGACATCGGCGTTAAAACAATAATTTGCACGGACATTTCAAAAGACGGTGCAATGAAGGGCACAAATATTTTGCTATATAAAAAACTCACTGAAAAATTAAAAATTAATATCATTGCGTCGGGCGGAGTGAGTTCTCTTGATGATGTCAAAGCACTCGCAAAATTAGATCTTTACGGCGCGATAATCGGCAAAGCATACTACACGGGCGCAATTAATATTAAGGAAGCAATAGAGGCGGCGAAATAAAATGATTACAAAAAGAATAATTCCGTGCCTTGACGTTCGGGACGGGCGTGTTGTGAAGGGCGTAAATTTTGAAAATCTTAACGATGTAAATTCTCCCGTAGAGCTTGCGAAATTTTACAGCGATAACGGAGCTGACGAGCTTGTTTTCTATGACATAACGGCTTCATCTGACGGGCGGAAAATTTTTACGGATATTTTGCGTGAGACAGCGCGGAATGTTTTTATTCCGTTGACGGTCGGCGGAGGAATTTCGAGCGTAAAAGATTTTGAGCGCGTGTTGTCCTGCGGTTCTGATAAAGTCAGCGTGAACACCGGAGCAATTAAAAATCCTGCACTAATTTCCGAAGCGGCGAAATTATACGGCTCTCAATGTGTTGTAATTTCTGCTGACGTTAAAAGAGTTGACGGCGAGTTCAGAATTTTTGCGCGGGGCGGACGCGATGATACGGGTATCGAGGCAATAAATTGGATAAAAAAATGCGTTGATGACGGCGCGGGCGAAGTTGTATTAAATTCAATCGACACTGACGGCATTAAAAAGGGTTTTGATTTAGAGATGCTGAAAGCTGTCTGCGATGTTATTAATGTTCCAGTGATAGCGTCGGGCGGTGCAGGGAGCATTGAAGATTTTATAACGCTGTTCAAAACTTTACCAAAAGTTGACGCAGGATTAGCGGCTTCGATTTTTCATTTCGGCGAAGTTTCGATAAAAAATTTGAAAGAGCGAATGAGGAGCGAAAATATTTCAGTGAGGTTATAAAAAAATGCTTAACATTAACGAATTAAAATTTAATGCTGACGGATTAATCCCGGCGATCGTAATTGATGACGACAGCGGCGATGTCCTGATGCTTGCGTACATGAACAAAGAGAGCTTGAAAATTTCTCTCGAAAAAAAATTAACGTGCTTTTGGAGCCGTTCACGCAATGAATTATGGCTCAAGGGCGAGACCAGCGGCAACTATCAGCACATCAAAGAAATCAAAGCCGACTGCGACCGCGACACTTTATTAATTTTCGTAAAACCTGACGGCCCGGCGTGCCATTTAGGTAATTATTCATGCTTTGTCGATGATGTCATGGAACGCGAAAAAGAAGCTCACGAAAAGTTCACGCTGTGCGGATTAATGGAACTTATCAAAGGCCGCAAAAATGAAAAGGTCGAAGGCTCTTACACGTCATATTTATTTGAAAAGGGATTGGATAAAATTCTAAAAAAAATCGGCGAAGAAAGTTCCGAAGTAATTATTGCGGCAAAGAATGACAGAAAAGAAACGATTTACGAAATTTCCGACTTAATTTATCACATGTTGGTATTAATGGCGGAGATGGACATCGAAATTAAAGACGTAATTAAAGAACTTGGCTCGCGTCATGTAATTGACAAAAAAGTTAAACAGGAGAAAATGACATCATGATTTTATCTGACTTCCACGTTCACACCTGCTACTGCGACGGCAAAGACAAGCCCGAAGATATTGTCCTCGAAGCAATTTCAAAAGGCATGAAAAAAATCGGCTTTTCCGGCCATTCATACGTTGATTTTGACGAGTCTATCTCGTGGCCTGCTGATAATGTCGAAAAATACAAAAACGAAATTAAAAGGCTCAAGCAAAAATATAAATCACAAATTAAAATTTTGCTTGGCACTGAGTACGATTATTTTTCAGATGTTAATACAGATGATTACGATTACATAATCGGCTCGGTGCATTATATAACGTGCGGCGGCAAAAAAATTCCTATCGATCATACTATCGAATGTTTTGAGCAGGCAATTAAAGAATGTAACGGCGATGTTTATGAAGTCTGCGAAAAATATTTTGAGATAGTCTCTGATGTTGTTAATAAGACTAACGCGAATATCATCGGGCATTTTGATTTAGTTTCAAAATTTAATGACGGCAGCAAATTTTTTGACGAAGATAATCCGCGCTACGTCAAAGCGGCTGAAAAAGCTCTTGATGTTTTATTAAAGACAGGCAGGCCCTTTGAAATTAACACTGGCGCAATGTCAAGAGGCTACAAAAAATTTCCGTATCCTTCAAAAAGAATTTTGGGATATATCGCGGCTTATAACGGCAGCGTAATTCTTTCAAGCGACAGCCACCGCAAAGAAACTTTGATGTACAAATTTGACGAGTGCGAAGAGCTTGCAAATTCGCTCGGATTAAAAATTGTAACGCTATGATTTATTTCATTGGTGCAGGGCCCGGCGACGCTGATTTAATCACCGTCAAGGGCGCAAAAATTTTGAGTGAAGCCGGTATGATTATTTACGCCGGCTCTTTAATTAATTTTGAAATCATAAAAAAATATGCGCGTAATGACTGTGAAATTTTTGACAGCGCCTCAATGACTTTGGAAGAAATTTCTCAAAAATTAATCGAGGGCCACAAAAAAAATTTAACCGTTGCAAGACTTCATTCGGGAGATCCGTCGCTCTACGGCGCAATCCGCGAACAAATAAAAATTTTGGAGACAAATAAAATTCCTTTCGAGATTGTTCCGGGCGTCAGCTCTCTTTTTGCCGCGTCAGCCGCTTTGAAACTTGAATACATGATACCCGAAATTTCGCAGACGCTAATAATTTCGCGCATTGAGGGCAGAACTCCTGCGCCCGATGATAATTCTGCAACTGTTTTATTTTTGTCGGCAGGAATGATTGACAAAGCCTGCGATGAATTAATAAAAAAATATTCGCCCGATACCCCTGCGGCTTTGGTATATAAAGCGTCTTGGCCTGACGAAAAAATTATTCGCGGAACTTTATCAACACTTCCAAAACTTGTAGAAGAAGCAGGGATTAATAAAACAGCTTTGATTTTAGCCGGAGATTTTTTGGATAAAAATATTAATACAAAATCAAAACTCTACGACAAAAATTTTTCTCATGAATTTAGAAAATAAAATTATAATTGCGGCGTTCACAAAAAACGGAATTAATTTAGCAAAAAAAATTTCAAAATTTCTTGACGCTAAAATTTTTGTGCCGGAAAGATTTTTTTCTGAAGGGCTTGAAAAAATTGATGCGCCGTTGACAGAATGGACCGGGAAAATTTTTTGCAAAGCTCGCGCAATAATTTTTGTATCGGCCTGCGGAATTGCAACACGCTCAATAGCTCCCTATATTAAATCAAAACTTCATGACCCTGCCGTAATTGTGATTGATGAAGCAGGAAATTTTGTTATACCGATTTTATCAGGGCATGTCGGAGGAGCTAACGAACTTGCAAGAAAAATCGCGTCATTTCTTCACGCCGTCCCCGTAATCACAACTGCAACCGACATAAATAATTTAATTGCCGTCGATGAATGGGCAGTGAAAAATAACTGCGCAATCGAAAATCCAAGCGCGATAAAAAAAATCTCAAGCGAAATTTTAGAACATCACAGCGTCGGCGTAGCTGTAACTCATGAACTTCAGCCCGCGCCTTTTCCCGTAACTTTATGGCTAAGACCTAAAAATTTAATTTTGGGCGCAGGATGTAATCGAGGAATTTGTAGCGAAGAATTTGAAAACGCCGCAAAAATTTTTTTAGAAAGTTCCGGCGTGTCCGCGTTGAGCCTCAAAGCTCTCGCCTCAATAGAAATAAAATCCAACGAGCCTGCGCTGGTAAACTTTGCAAAAAATCACAATATCCCTTTTGTATTTTTCAAGGCCGAAGAATTAAAAACAGTTCCGGGAATTTTTACAAGCTCCGAAAAAGTTTTGAGCGTTACCGGCGTTGATAATATCTGCGAGCGTTCATGTATGCTTGCCGCCGGTGAGGGCGCGGTGCTTTTAAGAAGTAAATGGATTTACAAAAAAGATATTACTTTCGCTCTGGCTCGTGCTAAAAATTAATTAGGAGTTAGGAGGTAGGAGTTTTTTTTATTTTCGTTCAAGTCCTTACTAAATTTTTAATTATTAAAGCGCGTCAAAAATTGTTTTGTCCGCTCTTCCTTTGGGTTATTAAATAATTCTTGAGGCTCGCCCTGTTCACAGATTACTCCGCCGTCCATGAAAATTACGTGGCTCGAAACATCGCGCGCAAATTCCATTTCGTGAGTAACGATTATCATAGTATTTTTTTTATCTGAAAGTTTTTTGATGACCTTTAAGACTTCGCCCGTTAATTCCGGGTCTAACGCGCTCGTCGGCTCGTCAAAACATAAAATATCCGGCTTCAAAATTAATGCGCGTGCGATTGCGACTCTCTGCTGCTGTCCGCCTGAAAGCTGATGAGGATAATTATTAATTCTGTCTGAAAGCCCGACTTGATTTAACAGTTCTAGGGCAAGGGAGTTTATATTTTCTTTCTCTGCCTCATAAGTTTTTTTATCTTTTGCCATTAATTTGGGCGCAAGCGTTACATTTTCAAGAGCTGTGTACTGCGGAAATAAATTGAACGACTGAAAAACAAGTCCGAAGTGCAGACGCTTTTGACGTATCTGACGCTCAAGCCGTGTCGAAGGGTCTTGACTGTCAAATAAAATTTCGCCGTTGACCTTTATAATTCCCTCGTCCGGAGTTTCTAAAAAATTTAAGCAGCGCAATAAAGTCGTCTTGCCGCTCCCCGATGAGCCGATTATCGAAAGCACTTGGCCTTTTTCGAGCGAGAAATTTATTCCCTTGAGGACTTCCGTATTTTCAAAAGTTTTGCGTATATTTTTTACTTCTAAGATAGCCATGATAATTTACCTGAAATAATCCATTTTCTTTTCGAGTTTCGTTAATAAAAGCGTAACAATGCCGTTGAAAATTAAATAATACACGGCAGTGAAAAATAACGGCCATATAGCTCCTGAAATTCCGTGCGAGCCCTTCATGAACGCCTGACCGGCCCAAATAATTTCCTGCAGGGCGATAATTCTTGCGAGTGCCGTATCTTTCACGAGGGTTATTATTTCGTTTGAGATCGGCGGAACAATTCTCTTTATCATCTGGAGCAGGGTAACGTGAAAAAATATTTGCCGCTTCGTCATTCCCAAGACAAGCCCGGCTTCCTGCTGACCGATCGGGACGCTTTGAATGCCGCCGCGATAAATTTCTGAAAAATAGCACGCATAATTAATTATAAAAGCTATCGAGGCCGCTAAAAATCTTCCTGACTCGCCGCCGCCCCATATCGGAGTTTTTAAGACGAGGCCGGGAAAATAATAGACGATTAATAATTGAATCATTAACGGAGTTCCGCGAATTATCCAGATTATAAACTGCGCGAAGTAGCTTATGATTTTTATTTTCGAGAGAGTTCCGAACGCTATGACGAGTCCGAGCGGAAGAGCTCCGAGCAAAGTTACCGCGAATAATTTTAACGTTTGAATAAAACCTTCATTTAACGCACCGATTACGATCGGCATCTGTTGAAAAATTAAATCCATTTTTTTTTTGCGATTCTATTTTTATTTTTTTCTTCGTGAAAAATTATTGACACTAAAAAATTTTAAGATTTTTGTAATTGTAAATGTAGTTGCAAAAAAATAAGGAGGGCCAATTTTTTTACCCTCCTAATTTTTCATTAGCATATTATTTTATCAGAGCCGCTTGAATTTTGTAAAGCTCTGCGGTTTTTTGAATGCTTCCGTCTTTTTTGCCTGCGTCGAAAAATTTATTGAGAGCTTCCGCAAGGTCAGAGCCCTTTCTGAAACCTACGCCGTATTCTTCGCTGTTAAGTCCGACGGTGTAAGCTAAGCTCTCGTAGCCTGTTCCCGGCCCGACCATCGCCGCAGCCATTAACGAGTCGATAATCGCGCCTCCCGAACTTCCTGACGCAACTTCCATCAACGCAGAGGCCTGGTCTTGAACTTCAACGACTTTGAAATTATGAGCCTTTGCCTGTTCGTTTCCAGCGCTCCCGTGTTCGACAGCAAACGTTAAATCTTTGAGGCTTTCAAGCGTGTTATACTTCGCAACTTCGGACGCAGGGACGACAACTATTTGAGCGTTGTTGCAATAAGGCTTTGAACATTCCATAGCCGCGAGAACTTCGCTCGTTAATGTCATTCCATTCCAAACGCAGTCAATATTTTTTCCGTTGAGCTCTAAAATTTTATTGTTCCATTCGATTTCCTGGAACTCAACTTTTACGCCCAGAGAGGCCGCAAACGCCTTCGCAAGGTCAGCATCAAATCCGATCCATTCGCCGTTTTCATTCTTATAATCCATCGGCTGAAAATCCGTTATGCCGACGACGAGAACGCCTTTGCCCTTTACGTACTCTAAATCGCTTTCAGCGTAAGCGCACGAACAAAACGCCATGATTAACACAAGCACTAATGCGAGAATTTTTTTCATCTGAAAAATTTTCCTCCTCGTATAAAAATTTTTTTGAAAATACTTTAGCGTGATAAAGCGATAAAATTTTATATGAAGTTCTTAATTTTGTAAATTCACCTGACGCAGATTAATAACAGACTGCCTTCGCTCAAAAAAATTTCGGCGTAATCATCTAAAATTTCGTTGCTTATTCCGTATTGAAAGTCGGGCGTGATTTCAGCGTTCTCTAAATTATATTTCGCGCCCGTTATAAAAATTCCCTTCGCAGTGCCGGAAATATTAATCAGCGAAAAAAATTTCCAGCCCCGTTTAATTTTTATTTTTTCGTTTGCTTTTATTAATTTTATCTCGGAGTAATCGTCAACTATCAGCGCGTTTTTATTTTTTTCGGCGAGCATTAAAAGCGCGTAAATGTTTCCTAAATTATGATCCTGCCGTCCGCCCGTAACGCCGGTTAAAATGAAATCATCAAAGCCGCGCTTCATTGCTTCTTTCACTGCAAAAATAGTGTCCGTGTCGTCTTTTATAACGGGCAAAATTATAACGTTGCTTAAATCTTGGGGCATGTCGTGCGAGTCAAAATCGCCGATTATTAAATCAGGTTTAATCCCAAAATTTTTTTCGTGTTTTAATCCGCAGTCGCAGTAAATAAAAAAATCTTCGGGGCTGAAATATTTTTTTATGAGGTCATAATTTTTTATTTCAGCTCCGCCGACTATCACGCAGCGATTTTTTAGGCAGGAGTTATTTTCCATGTTCTGCAAACTTTCCCGTTAAATTAAACGAGTGAGCCATCGGTCCGCAGCCCTTGCCTAAGTCCAGCATTGCTCCCAACGCTCCCGAAATATATTCTTTTGCGCGTTCAACGGAAATTTCGAGCGAAAAATTTTTTGCTAAATTCGCGGCAATCGCGCTTGAGAGCGTGCAGCCCGTGCCGTGAGTGTTGCGCGTGTCAATCCTTTTTCCATAAAACCATTTGAAATTATTTTCGCCCATGAATAATAAATCGTTCGCGTCGTTCACGTCATGACCGCCCTTTAATAAAACAGAGCAGCCGTATTTTTCACTTATTATCTTCGCGGCGTTGGGCATATCGTCTTGATTATCAATTTTAATGCCCGATAGAATTTCAGCTTCGGGAATATTCGGCGTAACAACGAGAGCAAGCGGCAAAAGTTCTTCCGTTAAAGTTGCTACGGCATTTTCATTTATTAATCTTGCTCCGCTCGTCGATACCATTACGGGATCAACGACAATATTTTTTGCTTTGTAAAATTTTAATGCTCCGGCAATAATTTTTATTAATTCCGAACTTGAGACCATGCCGATTTTCACAGCGTCCGGAAAAATATCAGTGAATACCGCGTCAAGCTGGGCTCTCAAAAATTCCGGCGATGATTCCAAAATTCCTGTAACGCCCGTAGTATTTTGTGCAGTCAGAGCTGTTATCGCGCTCATTGCATAAACGCCGTTCATAGTCATTGTTTTTATGTCGGCCTGAATACCTGCGCCGCCCGATGAATCGCTCCCTGCGATTGTCAAAGCTGTTTTCATAAATTTATTTTCCTCCAAGTTTTTTGCGGACTTTCTCAATATCTTCTGAAGCAACTCCGATTTTTAACAAATATTTTTCAGCGGCCGCGTATAAATTTACGTCGTCAATATTTTTTACGCCAAGCATTGACGCAAGAAAAGAGCGTATCTCATGACTGACAATAAATTCATATTCTTTTGAGCCGGGCATGACGCTGAAATAATTATAAAAAGATTTCATAAAATCTTCTGCGATTTCTTCGGAAGACGCGCCCGTTACGGCCTCGATCACAGCGCAGACCAGCCCCGTCCTGTCCTTGCCCAAGTTGCAGTGGATTAAAAATGGCGGTTCGCTGTCAGCGATAAATTTTACGGCTCTTGCAAGTTTATTCTGAAAATCTTTGGACATAAATTTTAAGTCAAAATTTAGCGCGATTGCTTTCTGCGTGCTGTAATAAGTCCGTGAAAAATTTTTGTAGCCTGTCATTTTTTTATAATCGTCCACGAGATTTACAAAAGTTTTTATTTTTGCCCGGCGCGAAAGATTATCAGCCGTTATGTTTCTATTGCCCCAGTCGTTTATTGGCGATGACGAACGATACAAAATTCCCCTGCCGATTCCTGTCGTGCTGACCTCGCGGAAATTTGCAAAACCTTCGTCGCTGAGATTTTTATAGTAGGCTCTGTCCTTGCTGAAATTTTTTTTGAGATCGCGATAAAGCTCTTTAGCTGAAGTTATTTCGCTCTTCTCATTTTTTTCAGCAGAATAAACCGGCGCGGCACTAACGCTAAAAAATAAAAATAAAATTATTAATACGGCAAAAATTTTTTTCATGCTTCAAAAATTCCTCTTGTTGAAAATTGCCTCTTCTAGTTTTACATTACAAGGTATGTTATCTTCCTTACAACAACTTTTATTTGAGCATTTCTCACAATAATCTTCACAAATTTGTCGAAGATATAAAATAGCCATAACACAAGGAATAGAATAATCGTTTATTTCAATAATGCTATTCATAGTACGATGTTCAAAAAGTTTTACAGCATCGTTAATGTTTTTCACTTCTATTTCCTTGATGTTTATTGTTTCCTTTGTAACTTTTACTTCTCCATCATTACTTATTATAGGAAGTTCTGAAGTTTTTTCAATAATTCCTCTAAAACTGGGAAGACGATTAGACACAGTACTTTTTTCTTTATTAATAGACATATTGTTAGAAATAAATAGCGTTTGCAAAGCTTCTCCTACGGTTAGTATTTGGGGAGATAAATCACCATCAATAATTTCCATATTGCACGGTTTAGGAGCATTACAACCGGGTAATTTTTGCAAAAACTTAGTTACACCTACAAATTCATATTTTCCGGATTTCTGTAACCAACGAAAATGTCCTATAATATTAGTCTCTGTATTGTTCATAAAATCTTCCAAGCTAATTTTACCTTCGCTGGAATAAGCTTCTTCCCATAATTCTCTCTCCATAGCATGTATAATAGCCTTACGAAAGCCGTCAGGAGCACTCAAAAAACTCTTACAATCATTCCAATCAACACTTCCGCTTCCACTTGGAGCAATTTTGTTAGCACTACTTAGCACAAAATTGTTTTGTCTCCAAAATAAAATACGATTATTAGGTAACATTAAAAGTACTGAAACGCCGGGTTCATTAGCTCTATATATATTTCTTAAAATATCATCATCACAACTCAATAATATACGATCTTGACCATAAGGCATAAACTTTTCTGTATTTGATATAACCTTACCGTCAACCAATTTTAAGAGAGTCTTACCAGGTATAATGTTCGTAAGATAAGAATCAAAATAGCATGTTTTATGAATTTTAACAAAATCATTATTAGGGTTAAGTTCACTTGAAATACCAAATTTACTTCCATTAAGAAATTGATAACCAAAATGGACAGATTTAAGATAGTTATTACGCAGAAACAGTGAATATATATTTCCCCAATTATGTTCATTATAAATCTGTGATTTTAGCCCTTTTTCGTACTTCTTACAGCGCCGTAAGCCAATTTTTTGTTCACTTAATAACCATTCATTTACTTTTAAGTTAATACATACACTTTCTTTAGTTCCATTTGATTGAAATTCAAATAAACAATTATTATCGTCAACCGTTATATTTTCATACGCCTCATAATTAGGTTGAATTTCTATATATTGCTCATTTAATTTTTCTGTTCTATTATTTCTATAGACATCTACACAAAAGAAAAAAATGGAAGCAGCTAAAATTCCAGAAGCAAAATCTTTCATTTTTATCATGATAGGAATTAAAGGGAACAAAAACAATAAATTTTTATATAGATACCATAAGGAGTAAATCCTTTCAGGAATTTTAGTAATTGGGGAAGTTCTTATTGAACACATAAACATATACAGCCAATAATCAAATCTGCTGCGCCATTTTATATGAACTCTACGCCACAGGTAAAAATATTTACTGTAAAATATTTCTTCTGGTCCAAATATAACTACCCCGAAAAATATTATCACACACAATATAGAAATTATGTTAAACCATATTATAAACATAAAAAACTCCTAATTTTTTTGAGACGCCATTATCATCTAATATTTAAGTGAATAATAATATAAACACACTTATATTATTATTTTACACGATGATATCCTTTAACAAAAGTCCGTGTAAAAATCCGCGACTTCAATAATTCTTTCGCGGTCGTTAATATTAGAATCATCTTCAACGCCGAACGTGATAAAGCCTGCGGCCTTCGCTGTCTCAAGCGCGAATAAGCTGTCCTCAAAGACGGCAATGTTATACGGCTCAAGACCGAAAAATTTTGCGCACTCGAGATAAATTTTCGGCTCATGCTTGTTAGTTTCAAGTTCCGAGCAAGTGAAAATAGCGTTGAAATATCCTGCGATGCCGTTGCGTTCGAGAGCAGCGTTTAATAAAGTTCTGTCGCCCGATGTTGCAATGACCATCGGGATATTTTTTTCAAGCATTGACTGAAGAAAATCTCTTACGCCTGCCTTCAAACCGACCTCATCAATATAAAAATCCTGAATAATTCTCACGATGCCTTCCCGGATTTCCGGCAGAGTCTGCTCAAGCGCGTATCTTTCTTTGAGATACACACAGCCCTGTTCAAGACTCAAAGGATAAAGAATTTCGGCTAAATTTCTTTCCGGCTCAACGTCAATGCTCCGCAGGTATCTTCCGCCAAGCTCGTGCCAAATATACATCGAGTCTAAAATTGTCCCGTCAGCGTCAAAAATAATTGCTAATAAATTGTTCAATTTTTATTGCCCCAAGTCTCCAGATAAGTTTCTTAATTCACGCGCTGATTTTTCTATATCATCAGCGGCGAATATCGCGCTTATTATAGCGACTCCGGCAATTCCTGTCCCTGCGAGCTGATTAATATTTTTCGCGTTTATTCCGCCGATAGCGACAACGGGAATTTTTACAGCCTCACAGATTTTTTTCAGCACCTCGTGAGAAACGTCAGCCGCGTCAAGTTTAGAGTTAGTGTGAAAGACCGCGCCTGCCCCTAAATAATCCGCGCCCTTGCTCTCGGCTAAGACTGCCTGCTCAGGAGTTTGAACGGAAACGCCCAAAATTTTTTCACTGCCGATTAAATTTCTTACGTTCCCGGCTTCCATGTCGTCTTGACCCACGTGAACTCCGTCAGCGTCAATTTCGTGCGCTAATTCAACATCGTCATTAATGATAAAAGGTACGCTGTATTTTTTGCAGAGCTGTTGAATTTCTAGGGCTTCGGCCTTAAATTCTTCGTGAGTTAAATTTTTTTCGCGCAGTTGAATTAACGTCGCACCGCCCCGTATAGCTTTCTCAACGTCGCCGTATAATTTTCTTCCGTTCAGCCAAGTTCTATCAGTTACGGCGTAAAGAATTAAATCTTTTTTATTTAATCTCATAACCTCCTACCTCCTAACTCCTAATTCCTACCTGACTTCATATTTCGCGCCCTCGTCAAGAATTTCGCCCGTCATGTTATAAACCGCGTCAATGATTTTGTTTCTGTAGGTTGAATTTCCTTCGCCGGGCTGTAAATTTTTGAAAGCAATTTCTCCGGCAAGCCCCATTAAGCACACAGCCGCAGCAGCAGCTTCTAATTTATTTTCGGGATTTGCCGCGATAAACGCCGTCATAATTCCTGAAAGCTGGCAGCCCGTGCCTGTAATACGTCCCATTTCGGGCCGTCCGTTGCGGATCACGAAGCATTTTTCAGCATCGGCAACTAAATCAACCGCGCCCGTTAAAGCGATTATAGAGCCTGAATTTTTTGCAAAGTCTTTAACAAAATCAATCATGAAAGAAAGATTTTCATCGCTCACCGCGTCGGCCTTGTCAGCGTCAACCCCGTGAGTAGTTCCCGAACCGAGCACGAGGGTTTTAATCTCTGAAGCGTTGCCGCGAATGACATCAAATTTTATTTCTTTGATTAAATTAACTGCCGTGTCAGTTCGTAAACTGCTCGCGCCCGCTCCGACCGGGTCAAGCAAAAGAACATGGCCAAGCTCACGGGCTTTTTTCCCGGCTTTGAACATGCTTTCAATCGTTCGTGAGTTAAGGGTGCCGATGTTAATATTGAGGCCGTTGCAAATTGCTGTGATCTCTACAGCGTCGTCGGGCTCGTCTGCCATTATCGGACTCGCTCCGCAGGCCAAAAGGACGTTAGCGACATCGTTGACTGTAACGTAATTCGTGATGTTGTGAATTAAAGGTGATTTTTTTCGGACGTTCTCAAGATATTTTCCTAACAAAATAAATTTCCTCCAGACTTCTAAAATTTTTCATGGGGCTGTAAAAATTTAGACTGAAGGCGAAAATATTTTGACTTCCTACGCCGGCATTGCCCGGATCAGGTTATGATGGTCGGAATTTAATTCCCTCTCAGCCTGTTTAACAAGCTCCCATGAATTTTTTTTATTATATTACAAAATTTGAGGCTTCGTGAAAAAATTTCGTGATTCTATTTTTTTAATCGACTCTGTGAATTTTTGACGGCACTAAAAATTTTAAGACTTCTTGTAGGTGTAAATGTAGTTGCAAAAAATTTTCTCTCTCAAAAAATTTTTTTTAATGGAACAAAAAATATTTTATCATAAAATTTTCGTTACTCGTAAAATTTCGTGTAATATAATTACCTTCAAAAAAAATTAAAAACGAATGGAGCTGAAAAAATAATTGCAGAAAATAAAATTTGAAACTGATTATCAGGAAGGCGCGCACCCGAAAATTTTAGAGCGTCGTTTAGCGACAAATCTTGAACAGACTTCGGGCTACGGCGTTGACGTTCACAACGAACGCGCAAGAGAATTAATCCGCAGGGCAATAAATAAACCGAACGCGGAAATTTTTTTTGCTGTTGGCGGAACGCAATCGAACACAATCGTAATAAAATCTATTTTAGATCCCTGCGAGGGCGTTATCGCTACTTCGTCAGGGCATATTAACGTTCACGAGTCCGGCGCAATCGAGGCGACCGGCCATAAAGTTTTGACGCTGCCTCATCATAACGGCCTTCTTGACGCGAAAGACTTGAAAAAATATCTCACGGCCTTTTATGCCAATCCGACCTACGAGCACACGGTGCAGCCCGGCATGGTTTACGTTTCTAACTCATCAGAATACGGGACGGTCTACACAAAAAATATTCTCAAAAATATTAAAGCCGTCTGCGGAGAATATAAATTGCCGTTATTCGTTGACGGTGCACGGCTCGGAACTGCTTTAACGTCTGAAGCGTCGGACATGGACATTAAAGACCTTGCTGATTTATGCGACGTGTTTTATATCGGCGGGACTAAGAACGGCGCGTTATTCGGTGAAGCAATAGTATTCACTGCGCCGGAAAAATTTAAGCTGAAAAATTTGAGAACTCTCATAAAACAGCAGGGCGGACTCTTGGCTAAAGGACGTTTGCTCGGCCTTCAGTTTGAAGTATTATTTGAGGACGGTTTATATTTTGAGAATGCCCGCCACGCTAATAAACAGGCAATGAAAATTAAAAAGGCTTTCACAGATTCAAAAATTCCATTTTTATTTGAGTCATTTACTAATCAGCAGTTCCCGATTTTGACGGCTGAGCAGAATAAAAAATTAAGCGCGGAGTTTGATTACGAATTATGGGAGCCTCTCGAAGATAATAAAATGGCCGTTAGGTTTTGCACAAGCTGGGCAACAAGTGATGAGAACGTCGAAAAATTAATAAATGCAATAAAAAATCTATAAAAAGGACTGAAAACATGAGAAAAAAAATTCGCAACAGAAATCTTGAAAAAAATTATTCGCCCGATAACATTGAGCAGAAGTGGTACGCTAAGTGGCTTGAGAATGGCCTCTTTAATGCCGAGATCAACCTCAAAGCAAAAGCATTTTCGATCGTGATCCCTCCGCCGAACGTAACCGGCTCTCTTCACGTCGGACACGCATTCGATCACACGTTCCAAGATATTATGTGCCGAACAAAGCGCATGGAGGGCTACAGCGTTTTATGGCTGCCGGGCACTGACCACGCAGGCATAGCGACTCAGAACGTTGTCGAAAAAGATTTAGCGAAAAAAGGAATTTCACGCTACGACTTAGGCCGCGAAAAATTTGTTGAAAAAGTCTGGGAATGGAAAAAAGTTTACGGCTCAAGGATTATCGAGCAGATGAAACGCTTGGGCAACTCCTGCGACTGGAGGCGCGAGAGATTTACTCTCGATGAAGGACTTTCAAAAGCAGTCCGCGCTGATTTTGTGAAGTTATACAAAAAAGGTTTAATCTATCGCGGAAAATATATCGTCAACTGGTGCCCGCGATGCGCAACGGCAATTTCTGATTTAGAAGTCGAGTACGAGGAGACGCAGGGCAATTTTTATTACGTCAAATATCCCTTAGTTGAAAAGGATTGCGGCGAAGATTTTATTCTCGTTGCCACGACGCGCCCCGAAACTATAATCGGCGACGTTGCGATTGCCGTTCACCCTCGCTCGGAAAAATATAAGCATTTAATCGGAAAGCACGTGAAAGTTCCATTGACCGAGCGCGAAATACCAATCATTGAAGATAACATGGTTGACCCGGAATTTGGAACGGGCTGTGTAAAAATCACTCCTGCTCATGACCCGAATGACTTTTTAGTCGGCTTAAATCATGACTTAGAACAAATACAAGTCATTGACGCTCAGGGCATTATGAACGAGAACGCAGGAAAATATAAAGGCATGACGATTGAGCAGGCGCGTGAAGAGTCCGTGAAAGATTTAGAAGCTCTCGGACTTTTATTAAAGACCGAAAAAATTACTCACTCTGTCGGTCATTGCCAACGCTGCGGAACAACGGTCGAGCCTTATTTGTCCGAACAGTGGTTCGTCAAGACAAAGCCGCTTGCTGAAAGAGGCGTGCAGGCTGTCAAGGACGGGCGCATTAAGTGGGTGCCGGATCAGTGGGAGAAAACTTATTTTAACTGGATGGAAAATATCCGCGACTGGTGCATCTCGCGTCAGTTATGGTGGGGGCACAGGATACCGGCGTGGATTTGCTCCGACTGCGGACACATAACAGTAGCCGAGACCGACCCGACGGAGTGCGAACACTGCCACAGCAAAAATATTGAGCAGGAAAGCGACGTGCTTGACACTTGGTTCAGCTCTGCCCTCTGGCCTTTCTCGACGATGGGCTGGCCCGATGATACGCCGGAATTAAAATATTTTTATCCGACTTCGTTAATGGTAACGGGCTTCGATATTATTTTCTTCTGGGTTGCGCGAATGATTATGATGGGCTTGGAGTTTATGGACGATGTACCCTTCAGGGACGTTTATATTCACTCGTTAATCCGCGACGAACACGGAAAGAAAATGAGCAAGACGAAAGGCAACGTCATTGACCCGTTAGTAATGATTGAGAAGTACGGCGCGGACGCTTTGAGAATGACATTAGCGGCTCTCTCGGTGCAGGGGCGCGACATTCTTTTATCGTCAACGAGAATCGAGACTTACAGATTTTTCATGAACAAGTTGTGGAACGCCTCACGCTTCGCATTAATGAATTTAGATGACGAAGTTCACGCGGTTGATATAAATCAGCTTCACATGCACGACAAATTTATATTAACCCGGACTCAGGAGATGGCCTCTAAAGTCCGCGAGTTAATCGACAGCTACGACATAGGCACGGCGGCGCGGAGCCTCTATGATTTTGTGTGGGGGGATCTCTGCGACTGGTATTTAGAAATGTCGAAGCCTGCGTTGAAAGGCGACGAAGGTGAGGAGAGACGCAAGACCACCGCAGGAGTTCTTGAAGAAGTCTTCAAAACTACGCTGCCTTTATTGCACCCGTTCATTCCTTTTGTAACTGAAGAGCTATGGTTTGCTTTCGGCTACGGCGATGAATTTATAATGCGTTCAAAATGGCCGGAAGCAAAGAAAGAATTTATTTTCGAGGGCGTTACTTCGGAGATGAAAATTTTGCAGGACGCTGTCAGAACTTTGAGGAACTTACGCGCAGAAGCCCATGTAGCTCCGCAGCAGTGGCTTAACAAGGCAGTTATCCGCGTAAGCTCAAACTCGCAGGCCGCAAAAATTTTGAGAGCGTCATTAAATCAAATTTCAAATCTTTGCCGCGTCCGTGATGTAATTCTTGAAGAGCCTTCGGGCGAATGGAGTTACGGTGCGTCGCTTTCATCAGTAACGGGCGAAGCTGAAATTAAATTACCCGTCGGCGATGTTCTTGACGTTCCGAAAGAAATAACGAGGCTTGAGGGCGAAATAACTTCAATCGAAAAAGAAATTGCAAAGAGTCAGGCGAGGCTCGATAAGGCAGATTTTGTCTCACGCGCTCCGGCTGAAGTTGTCGAGAAAGAACGCGCAAAAGTTTCTGAAGGCCAAGCGCAAATTGAAAGATTGAAAGCGAATTTAGAAAGCCTGAAGCAATAAAAAATTAGGAGCAAGGTTTCTAACTCCTCACTCCTAATTCCTAATCCATCAAAAAAATTATCCAAGAAAATCCAACAAGCTCGGCTGAATTAACCGCGCAATGACTGCCAAGTTTGCCTGATACATGTAGTCCGCGATCATTAACTGCGAAATTGCATCGGCGGGGTCAATCTTCATGAGGTTGTCATAATCTTCCGTCATGACTGCATTTTCAGTCGTAAGTCTTTCGGTGTTGTAGTTATAACGCGCCTGTAAAGCTCCGTCCTCAGCCATGACAGCGAGAATATCGTTAATCATGCTATCAATTCTGGGGAGCATTTTATTCTGCAGGTCGTCTCTGTTGCCTGATTTAATAGCCGCGATAACGTCATTAATTGTTCCGAAGGCGTTTTGTCTCGCGGTGTTTGCTCCGCTTCTTATTGTGGCGTTTTGAGTGTGCATTCCGCTTGAATATAAATTATCGCTGTCAACTCCGCGAGGATCGTTTTCGCCGTCATAATATGCTTTGCCCTCAAGGTCATAGCCTCCGCGATAATGCGTCCTGCTCAGAACGTAATCATCTTCGCCCAAAAATTCTTTGTTAGCGTTGTCGAGAAATTTTACTTTGACCGATGAACCGCCGGGCGAATATATTACTATTTCCTTGTCAGCGTTGATCGCCGCCCTGATGTCGTAATCCTGCATTTTATAGTTAATGTAGTCTACAACATCGTCAGTCGTTACGTCGTTATCTGTAATAAACTCGCCGATCTTCGTCAAATCCACAGAGTGAGTAACGCCGTTGACAGTAAGATTGACTTGTTCGGCAGGGAATGATTTATTTTCTAAGTCCCACTCAAGAGCCATCGCGCCGTCACCTGTTCCGTCCTCGTTAAGCCTTCCTTGAATACCTGTTGAAATTCCAAGAACGTCCTCAGCAATATGTCCCCTCATGTCAATGACGCTGAGAGCAGAGCCGCTGCTTTCGGTAACAGAAATAACAGGATAATCACCCGTGCCGTCGTAACTAACTGTCAGCCAGCTCCCTGCTTCCGTTTGTATTCTGTTCATGAGAGTTTCAACAGTATCAGTTGAGCTAACGTCAACCTCTACGCTGTTAGACGCGCTGGAGAATTTTATAGTGCTGTCTCTGAAATCAGAGCCGTAAATATCAGCGAATGTTTGTGTCGTTGTAATTTTTTTGCTTGTCTGCGCCAGACTTGACGACACAGCAGAGCCGTTTCTGCTTGCACCGGAATTGACATCGCCGATAAATTTATCCGTAACATTTGCAAGGAAAGAAATTTCAACAGAATAACCGCGAGGCGAGTAAATCATCAGTTCGCTATCAGCGTTAATTTCTGCTCTAACGTCATAATCCTGCATACGGGAATTAATAAATTCTGCAACATCATCAGCTTTTATTGTGTCGTCGTTTGTAACGTCTCGAATGGTTGTCAAATCAAGCGTGTGTGTGTAGCCCGCGACAGTAATATTCAGAGCGTCAGCAGGAAAATCAACAGAGCCGCCGTCGTCATATGCCTGGTCGTTGACATCCCATTCAAAGTCCATGATGCCGCTGCCCTTGCCGTCATAATTCAATCTGCTCTGGATACCCGTTGAAAGTCCGAGCGCGTCTTCTGCTATGTGTCCTTTAATATCTAAAACATTTACAGCCGAGCCGTCTTTTGATGAAATCGCAATTAAAGGATAGTCGCCGGTGTTGCGCGTTGCGTCCTGTCCCATGTGAGCGTCATAATAGTTCACGTAGAGCCAGTCGCCTGCCTGCACTCTTAATCTGTCCATGACATCTTTTACCGTGTCATTGGCGTTTACGTCAATTTCAACGCTGTGAGCTAAATTTGAAAAGCGTATAGTTCCTTCCCTAAAGTCAAAATTATCAGGGTTTGCTTCAACATCGCCGTATTTATCCGAGTCGCTGCTATATGCTTCAGCAAATGTCGCATTGTCGAGCATTTTTATGTGAGTCTGCTGTAAATTTGAGGACACTCCGCCGTGAATGCCGAGCTGGACGGCAAGACCGCCGGAATAATCGTCCCATTCAGGATCTTCAAAAGGCATATCTACAACTGTAAAAGCCTCGCCGGATAAGAAATACATAGAGCACGAGCCCTCTATATCCTGCCCTGTGCTGTCAAGATGCTGGGCAAATCCCATAATATTATGACCCTCGATTTCATTTACTTGGTCAACAATTTCCTGCATTAATAAAGCTCTATCGACAAAGCCTGTCGCGCTGTCAACTACATCGGTGCGTTTTATATTAACATCGTAATACATTCCGCAGTTCATTTGTACGCGCATCGGCACCCCGACGTTATCATCAACGCACGGAGCGGAGGGGAAATTCACGCATTTCATGCCAGTTCCCGAAGAATCTTCGTAAGCGTCGGTTCTTAAAGCTGTTGATACGCCTAACTTGTCAGCATAGTTATATTCGTTCATATCCAAAAATATAACCTGCTCGCCGTTATAGCCGCGCATTACAATTCGTTTTGTCTCTTCTTCGTGATCGTCAGAATGATTTTCAAGCGTCGATTCTGTTACGTCATGGCCGCCGGGCTCTACTGTAACTTCAAGCCAGCCTGCACCGGCGTTTTTTAACCGTTCGGCCAGTTGATCGATTGTGTATTCGCCGGAATTTAATTTTATATCAACGCTCCGGCCTCCGCTTATTACGCGCCAATGTAATTGTGTTCCGTCCTCTACGGTTAATTTTTCATCAGGAGAAAACTCGCGGCTCTTTGTCGCCGTCTCCATTCCGAGATAGTCAAAAATATCTATGTGGCTTTGATCAGTATTCCTGACTTTAGATTTTACAATCACGGAACTTTTTGCTACTTCTCCGCTCTCGTCCAAAAATTCACCAAACATTTTTAACGCTCCGCCCTCAGCCGCAACAACAAGCGAAGGATAGTGCAAAGCTTCTTCAGCCTCGTTAATTGCAAGTTTATCGGAAGGAATATCGCCTATGCGTTCTGCTAAAATCTCGATGCTGTTGCCGTCTGCTGAATGACGTGCATAAATTCCCTCAATAGCGTTGATTTTTCCTGCGAGGGTTTCCGGCGTGTCATCTTCAGTTATCTCAATCGTTACCGGCGTAACGTTGCCCTCAAGGGTGGATATTGTAATAGTCGATCCTTCATCGTTCCAGCCTTCGCAGTCTTTACTGCTTAAATCAAGGCTCTTTATAGTCGCGGGCATCGGCATATAATCCGTGTCGGGCCAGCCTGTTATGCCGACTTTTTCGCCGGTATTGGATTTTATGATTAGCTGCTGCGTTCCGCTGTCATAATCTCTCTCGATATAAGCATTGACAAGCATATCCGCGCCCTGTTCCTCAAGGGAATTGTTAATAATCGTTGCTAAATCCTCAAGACTTATTCCAGAAAGTTCGTTAGGGTCTCTGAAACCGTTTGCGTCAGAAAAATTCAAGCTCTGTATATTTTCCTCGTCAACATATTCATCAGTATGTTTGTTAGTCTTGCTGATGTCGTTGTCGCTCCAGTCCTCAGGGATAAAAACTGAAAGCGTACGGTTCCCGACAGTAATCTGAACTTTTTCCTCGCGTCCTGTCCATTTCCAATCCAGCGGCACATAGTGAGAGCATATAAAATAAGTATCTTCATTTTCAGGGATAATATCGCTTCCTGCAAAAGAAATATCCCCTAATAAATTTTCGCTTAATACATATTTAATTCTTTCATCGGAGCCTTGATATTCTATACTTCCGTCAGATTTTTCAACAAAAGGCACCGTTCCTGTTTTTGTTCCTCCGAAAAGATATTGCCCTGCAACTTTTGTATTAAGATTGTCAAGCATGATTTTTTTATTGGCTTCTATTTGTGCCGTAATATCTTTTAACTGACTCGAGTCAAGCGCAGCGTCTCCGGCCTCTATAATCAAATTTCTTATCGTTTTTGCCGCGTCAAGAACATTCTGAAGCGCGCTGTTTGCATGTCTGAGCATAGTCAGAGCGTCTCTGGTGTTTTCCTGATACTGGGTATTCGCGTTGAGGGCCGACTGCACTGTCTGTGAGCGCGATATCGCCGCAGGATTATCAGATAATTTTGTATATTTATTTCCGGAAGCTATCTGCTGCTGTAAGTCCTGAATATTTCTCTGTGCCGACTGCAAAGAGTTCATTAAACTTCCGTACATTGTTGCTGTTGTAAGGCGGCTGTACATTATTTATATACTCTCCTTAAAAAAAATTCCCTCCCGTTAAAATCTCCAGGAGGGGTTTCATTCAACGGTTTACATTATTTATCGGCCTACTAAGCCCATGCCGTTAATTATTGTGTTCAACATTTCGTCCATAGTTGTTATGTAGCGCGACATTGCACCGAATGCGCGGTTTAATATGACCATGTCCATTAATTCTTCATCGAGATTAACTCCGCTGACTGCCTGACGCTGGCTGTCAATTTGTTCGCTGACCGTTGCCTGCGTCGTGTACATAAGTTTTGCGTGTCCTGCCTCTGTGCCTATTTGAGCGAGCATAGCGTCATAAATTCCGCTGATTGTCATAGTGCCGTGTTCAAGAATTTTATCAAAATTCAAGTTATTCATTCTTGAAGCGTTAGTGCCGTCGCCAGACCCTCCGCTCACGCCTTTAAGCGCAAGACCGTTTTCATCTTTCAAGCCCATAGCTGCGCCGATTAATGAAGGATCATCGACAACTTTGTCATTAACTTTTAGCTTTTCAGACGCTCCCGATTGAGAGCCGAGCGAGTCAAAAAACGCAACGCCTGTCGAAGTTATATCGCTTGCAACGCCGTAGCCGGAATACTGCAAAGCATTTATATGTTTCACAAGCCCGTATGCAAGCTCATCGAGTTCTGATTTAAGGTTAGGTATCATTTCATCGCGTGCTTCCTCAAGTGCTTTAATTGAACCGTCTTGAATATGATGCCTCACTGTTATTATTGTGCTGCCGGCATCTTTCAAATTAAGCCACATTCCCTCGCTGACTTCGCTCAACTCCGAAGCACTGTAACGGCTTTGTGTATCGCCGGTAAGCGCGGGTATTCTTCTCGCCATGTTAAATTTATTGTCAGACGAAAGATAACGAACGCCGTTTAAGCTGAGTGAAGCGTCCTCTGCTATTCCTGTGTCGGGAATGTAAGCAATTTCTCTGAAACTCATAAGATTTTCGTCATCGTCGTTTTTAAGTTCAGAAATTATCTGCTGATTTCTTGTAAGGCCAAGACGGCGCAAGACCTGCATATTTCCGTCCTCAGAGCCCATTAAAGTAATGCGCTGTGCCTCTCCGGCGACGTTTGCTGAAATTTCTAAATAGCCGTTGTCAACTGAAGCATGTACCCATTGCTCCGGCTCTGTCAGTCCAAATTCAGCCTGATATTTTTCGTTGATTTTATTTCTGATTGTTACCAAGCTGTCAGAGCTTTCAACGTCAATCGTAATGACGGGATTTTTATTTACAATTCCTAAGCGTTCGGCTAAATTACCCTCGACATCTGAAATTGAGATTAAATGATTGTCTTTGCTCTCAACATAAAACTGCGTCAAAGTTCCTGTTGATGATTTTCCGGTCGTTACGCTCAGGCTGATTAGCGCAGGATTGTCTGCCTTGTCGGCGTTTGAAAAAGTTTTCATCATGAAGTCCGTTAAATCTTTTACTGTGAGAGTTTCTCCTGCGGCCGCGCTCATTCCTAAGTCAGAGCTTAAAACCCATTTTCCCGTTGAAGTGTTCCAAGTTGCCGAAAAATCGACCTGATCTCCGGCTACTCCAACTCTGAAAGTATGCTTTTCGCCTGCCGTGCCTTGCGCAAGAATATCGCCCTCAGCAAGATTTTTCGCGTTATTCTCCCTAAAAACTTCGGACGTTACGCGAGTTCCCTGTGTGCCTACCTGTATTCTAAACGAGCCTGAAATATTAAGAGCGTCCGTGATTTCAGCAGGCTCCGCCCTCATGGTTACGCCTGCTAATTCCCGCTTGATCTCCGTCAATACGCCCAACATGCCCGTATAGTCAGTAATTTCTAAGGAATTTTCAGCAGTCGATGTAAAAACAAGAGAGTTATTGCTTATATTGGCCTCAAGCGCAACATCGCCGTCTGAAGCTGCGTCATTAATGAAGTTTTGTAATTCCTCAAGCGTCAAATTTTCGCCGTTGGTGTGATGATAAACTATATTGCCCTTTGAGTCTGTATCGTAATAGATCGGCTCTCCGTTAAGTTCAGCCCGTAAGGTCCAGCCATTGACGCGGTTATTCTCATCATTAACATATTCAGCTCTGTCAATTTTTATTGTCAACACTGACGGAACATCATCTTCATCAAGAACTCTGAACGATAACTTATACGGTATATCGGCCGACGAAGAGTCTAAAACAAAATTTCCTTCAGTCGAGACTGTCGTGCCCGATGATACAAGGCCCAGCGTTTCAAGCATAGAAGCATCGCTGCTGCTCGTAATCGTTATGGTTTCTCCGTTGTTGCTGTCCGCGCTGATCGTCAGATAGCCTCTGTCCGTCGAAGCAGTGAAATCCGCCTCTTTAAGCACAGTATTAGACGCGGCCTGATTGTTAATTTTATCCCTGATTGTCGCAAGAGTATCCGTGCTGGCAACAGTAATTGAAATTGTCTGGTCTCCATACTGAATATCAAAACTTCCGGATAAATTCAATACCGTATTTTCCGGGTCTTTAACTTTTGCTACGTCTCCTAAAATTCCGTCAGTGTCAGTCAATTCAATCGAAGAATTTACGCTAAGAGGACTGTTTAGTCTGAACGTCATCAAATTATTTGCAGTGTCAGCCGTTGCCGTAAAAACTGCGCCGGTGCTGTTGATAAAGTCTGCGAGGTCAGTTACCGTTAAATCTTCTTCCTCTATCACCGTTGACGTGGTGCCGTCGCTAAGCTGCCAGTATTTTTTTTCTGTCAGAGTTCCAAGCAAATTGCTTGTGTCGCTTATAGAAATAATTGATGTTGACGCATCTATCGGACTGTCAGTTACTTTGAAGGTCATCGTATTTGAAGAAGTATTGACCGTTGCTGAAAAACCTGCACTCAATCCGTTCAGAAAACTTGCAAGCGAGCTTATATCTAAATTTGTAGAAGCAACTGTCGTCGTGTTTGTGCCGTCAGTTAATTGCCAGCCGTCGTCCGTTCTTTGTATCGTGATTGTAGAAGTGCCGCTATTTGTTGTAAAAGATAATGTGTACGGCCCGTCTCCTGAATATCTGTCGAGGATATTTGCGTTGTCAATGCCCGTTACAGTGTTTTTTATTCTTGCAGTTTGAATCTCAACAGTTTGTGTTTTTGTAATAGTTACATTAAGGTTTGAAGCTGTACCGTTGCTGTCCGTCATTGCAAAAGAAAGCGAGTGAGACCCGGTATCATCTTTATCAAGAATAATTCCGTCCTCTAATTTTGATGTCTCAAGCTCTACTGTAGGCAGCAGTCCGACGTTAGCTCCGCCTGCCGTGATTTTTGTATCAAATTCAGATGTTACTGCGGCTGTAACTTCCAAGCAGTGAGCATTGCCGCCGCCTGCGGTCCATTCCACGCCGTTAGCGACTCTGTCAACTGTTAATTGATACGTTCCTTCCGGGCCTGTCGCTAGGGCTTCAGCTACGTTTATATCGTCAACTATATCAAATTCGTTTTCAGCGACTTGGACATCATAATAAACCTGATTGTCCCACATGAAAGCATGTGCTTTCAGCTCTCTAACGTGAATACCCTGCACAAGCACACGGCCATTAACGGACAAGAAAAATTCGCCCTTTACTCCGTCTCTTTCAAGAGGCTCATTATATTCAATGTCCATCATTTTAGAGAGCTTATCCAAAATTAAATCTCTTTTATCGTATAAATCGTTAGCGTTTTGGTCTAAGGCTTCAGCTTTAGTAATTTCTTTGTTCAGAGCAGCTAAATCATAAAGCATCTGGTTAGCTTCGGCGACGGACTGTTGAACCTGCATATTTATGGATTCGTTATAAGTATTAAAATTATAAATTAAATTGGACAACATTCCGCCGATCGAGTTAGCTGACTCGACAAGAGCTGTCCTTGCGCTTGTATCTTCAGGGGATTTCTGCAGGGTCTGCATATTAGTAAAAAATGTATCCATAGCTGAACGCAAGCCCGTAGACTGCGGCTCGGCTATGTAATTCTGAATAGAATCATATAAATCATTAATTTTTTCCCAATATCCTAAGGTCGCTTGATTATCTCTAAATTGAAAATCCAAGAACTCATCGCGGATACGCTCAATAGTACTTGCGTACATGCCTTGACCGAGCTGTCCGACGTGTGCAATATCTTCGGGCGTAACAGTCGAAAAAACTACACGCTGACGGGAATATCCCTCAGTGTTCATGTTTGATATGTTGTGCCCGACGGTTTGCATTCCAAGTCTAAAGGCATTTAACGCGGATTTTCCCATTTCGAGACCGCCGAAAGTGCTGCTCATTTTTATTTACCCCCTGAAATCAGCCGAACCAGACTGCGAAATAGTATCCCCGTTAAGTCTGCGCCATTCCGAAAGCAACATTGAAGTATATTTTTCGTTCTGGTCTATAAGGCCGTTTAATATCATTATTTCTGACTTTAATAAAAAAACGGACTGCGACAGCCTATCAGCAGCCCTGTTAAATTCATCGCGTTCATCATCTTGCATAACTGACGCAAGCGAACTCGCTCTTGGCTCACATGAAAACTTAGCGGCTAATTTTTTTGCTAAATCGTCGCGTATATTTTCGTGGGTCTGTACTTCAAAAGAAATATCCCTAGACTCGTCCATTAAGGAATTTATCGCTTTGGTATCGCGTTCAGCCATAGCATCACGCTGTTCGCGCATTACGTCAATTAAATCATCTATACAGTCGGCTTCGTCAAGAACCGCGCTGATTAATTTCTCGACTTCGGCTCGCATTTTCTCAATTTATTTTTTACTCTGCCGCAACGTCTAACATTCCGGCCATTATCAAAGCACCAGCCAGCTTATCCAGCGGGGGATTGTATTTTCCCGATTCAACCTGCGTCTTAAAATTTGCCACAACATCTTCACGAACATCGGGAATATTTTTTATCTCGGCGTTGACTTTCGCAAGCAAAGTCCCGAATGAGCTGAAATTCGCGTTGTCCGACTCGGTCGCTGAGTTTCCGTTGTACGACACATTTCGCCTTGATTTTTTACCGTTCAGGGCATCGAGGTTATACTGCCCTGATATTCTGCCAATCATTTTTACGCTCCTCCTTCTGATAAAGATTTTTATAAAGTCTTTTTGCTGACTTTCTCGTTTTATATTCAATATCGGAACGAAGTTGAGAGACTTTAATTTTTTCGCGGCTTATCGTTCAAACATATCGGGATATAGGGGGATCCACGCTCTTGACTGAATTAAACCGGCATCTAAGAACATGGCAAGCATTGAGCGTCCCGGATAACCTGACGAAGATAATTCCTGAGGCAGAGGAATTTGAATCTGCAGATGAGTCATCTTTACCGGCAGGCTTATCGTATTCGCTATTGAATATATCGTTCTGCCCCCTGTAAACGCACTCGCACGCTTCAGCGACAGCGAAGGAACGTCTCTCGCATATATATCAAGTTCAAGGCCGTTCAGCACGCAGAATTTTAAGAGCATCAGTAAATCATCTATTCTCATTGGTATTGAAGCATCAATGATTATATTTGTCAGTGTGTCCTTGTGGAGGAGCCAAAAAGATGATAAGACCGAATTAATATCAGTTCCTGAGGTAACCTGCGCCGGTCTGACGTTTAACGGGAAAGCCTGACCGCGTGGCATAGGCCCGTGAATTAGAAGGGCATCAAAATTTTTCGGCTTCTGCCACATGACATTGCAGCGCATATTTCGCTCGTTCCAAACTGATTGAGCTATAATTCTTGTGTTATGAGAATAATTTACGAACGGCGTTATTAAAGTAGCATCGAGTATAAAGCTCTCGTTATTTTCTAAGTTAGTTGCCATGACGGGATTATAAATGCTTAAAAAGCCCGGCACGTCCTCTCGTGAAGGGATCATAACGGCCTTAAAAATTCTGGAGGCCCCGATGTCCATCCAGTTTATGTCGCCATAAGCAGAATGAAAAAACGACCATATATTTTTCAAACCTGAATATAACGCGCCTGAATGTCTGTTCGCATATGTGCGCGTGCCGAAGTCTATCGTGAAGTCGTAAATATCTCCGTCTTCCGTCAAGACAAATAAATTTCCAAACGAGGTCCAGATTAAATCTCGCGGCTTTGACACTCCTCGAATGTCAAAATATTCATGGCTTACAGAGTTTAATAAATAAATTCTGTCGTTCGCCCTGTCGGCAATGGCAAGCCAATCCGCGTAGCCCTCAACAGCAACGGGCTCGAATAATAAATCGCCGATTCCAAGCGGCGGCTCCCATGTCCTTACACTGAGCCTTGAGGGCGTAACTACATAAAAAGCTATATTTCTGTCGGCAGGGTCCGCGACGGCAAAAAAATTTTCTGCAAGGATTTCAGCGTCAGCCACGACCATAGACGGCAAAGTCGCAATATACTCGGAATAATCAGCTGAAGTTAATTTTGCGTCAGCGTCAGCGTCAAGATTTTTGAGCATGTATAAATCTCCGTTGCTGGTAAAAACTCTGAAAGTTCCATCTCCGAGCGGCAAAGCTATCACCGGCGAAGGGACATCGATCTCGCGTATTGTGCCTCCGATTCCGAAAGATCCTGCTACTAAATTTTTAGAAGGGTTGCGGACATATAATTTATCTCCAAATGTGTCAGGTATGCTGACTATTTCGCCAAGCGTGCTGATTTTTCCAAGCCCCTTTATGCTAAACGGGCGTGTATATCCCGTATCCCATTCAGTCTGTACTGTGGTCTCTGCCGAACGCCAGCTGACGGGGAGAGGCGCGGTGTCTAATACAGCTCTCAAGACTCTGTCCTGTTCTTCAAAATAATTTCTTATGCGCGGTGCGGAGTCGTCCATCGGTCTGACTTCGAGATAACTTTTGATAGCTGACATTGCGCCTTCGGTGTTGCCCATGCGGCTGAGATTTAACGAGCTAAGCAAATAATAATCTACCATATATGTGTTTTCGTTTATCGCGTGATCGAGATACAGCTGAGCCTCTCTGTAATCGCGGCGCATGAAATGAACGTAGGCGTTATTAAAAAATCTTTCTGCTTCGTCGAGGTTTGCGCGCGGAATTTCTGCGGCAGTTAATTCAGACAGGAAGCAGGAGACAGGAGATAGGAGTGAAAAAATAAAAAATATGAAAAGCAATAAATATTTTCTCATGAAGATTTTTTCTCCTTTTATGAAATTTTTTTATGATGTTATCAAATTCCCGGCTTGGCTTCGTTTTCTTTTGAAACGTCTTTCGGCGCGGCCTCGTCCGATACGAGCTTTCCGTCTCTAAATCTTAAAACCCTTTCGCTCCACGTGGCTATATCCGGCTCGTGAGTTACTAAAATTATCGTAGTGCCCTCGTTGTGAAGGGCTGTAAAAATCTGCATAATTTCGACGCTGGTTTTTGTATCTAATGCGCCGGTCGGCTCATCGGCCATTAAAATCGGAGCTTTGCCTACAATGGCGCGGGCTATTGCAACTCTCTGCTGCTGTCCTCCGCTCATTTGAACGGGCCTTTTATGAATTTGACTGGCAAGCCCGACACTTTCAAGAGCTTCTTCTGCCATTTTTTTTCGTTTCGACGAAGGAACTCCGCGATACATTAAGGGCATCTCAACATTTTCGAGAGCGTCAGCCTTTTGTAAAAGATTATATCCCTGAAAGACAAAGCCTATTTCATGATTGCGAATGTCAGCGAGCTTGGCCTTGTTCTGTCCCTTTATGCTCAAGCCGTCAAGAATATATTTCCCCGAAGTCAAAACGTCAAGGCAGCCTAAAATATTCATCATCGTGGACTTGCCCGAACCTGACGGCCCCATTATGCAGACAAATTCGCCTTTATTAATCGAGCATGTAACATCATCGAGGGCGCGGAGTTCCACATCGCCGGTCTTGTAAATTTTAACAAGATTTTCAACTTCAATTATTGCCATAATTATTAACTCCTAACTCTTCCGGTAAATGCCCCATAGCTTGATCTAAATTAGTCCGTGCAATTTGAGCATCATAAAGAGCCTGATAAAAAGTATAGCGTGAACTTGCAAGAGTCGATACCGCATCGCTGATTTCGAGAGGGTCGCCGACACCGACTTCGTAACGGCCGCGTGCAAGCGTTAAATTTTCTTCGGCGTATTGAACGCTTAACTCCGAAGATTTTGCGCGCTCTATTGCATTAGTAAGAGTCAAGGCCGCGCTTCTCAAGTCATGTGCGATTGTCTGGCGCAGGCTTTCTTCATCGGCCAAGTCCTGATCTAACTGCGCCCGGGCTGCTTCGATCTTTGCCGCAGTCAAACCGCCGTCCTCAACAGGCACATTAACACTTACTCCGACAGTATAGTCCGTAGTCGTTGGGGAGCCTTCGCTCTTGCCCCAGTCAGTGCCGATTGAGCCTGTGATTGTCGGAGAATTTCCGCGAGCCGCAGCTTTTATTTCAAGTTCGCGCTGTTTTAACGTATGAAGAATTTTTCTGTAGTCCGCTCTGTCATTCATGGCTGTCTCTAAAATTTTTGAGATCTCTCCGGCGGATTTCGGCAGGAGCAGACTTGTCGAGAGCATTAAATCTAAAATTTCATAATCGCTCACGCCCATAGCGACTTTCAAACTTTCCTGCGACGTTAAAATATCGTTCTCGGCTTTCAATAAAGATACACGGGCCGTCGCAGCGTCGGCTTCAGCCTTCGTAACGTTAATAAAAGGACTGTTGCCGACCTCATAAAGTCCTTTCGCCGTGATTAAATGTTCCTCAAGATTTTTTAATTTTTCGCGTTCAACGTCGCGGTTAAGAATTTTTAGGACTAAATCGTAATATGCTTTTTTTGCTTCGGCGGCGACGTTTATTTGAGTTTGTCTCTCGCTCTCAAGAACACCGCTGAGGCTTTCCATGCTTATCTCGCGGTTTAATCTGTTCACGCCGGTATCATAAAGAGTTTTTGTCGCGCTTATTCCGAGCATCTGAGACGCTGAGCGGCTGTCCCAAGTTTGATAATCTCCGGCAAAATTTGTCCGGCTCGTCAAATTAACTTTAACCCTGTTTGAAGATTTCGTCTGCTCAAGAGCAGCACGGGAGGCACGAACCGCGCCCTTTGATTTTTTCAATGACGGGTGATTTGTCAGCGCGATATTCAGACATTCTTCAAGAGACAGGCCGCTAATATCGCTGCTTGTAATTTTTTCGTCGGCAAACGAGGACGACGAGCAAAATATTATTAACAAAATTATAAAAATTTTTTTCATTCTTAATTCCTGACTCCTAACTGTTATTCTGCTCTCAGCGCGACAATGGGATCAAGATTTGAGGCTTTCCAAGCAGGCCAGAAGCCGAAGAAAACTCCAACAGCCGCTGAAAATCCTACGGCTATAAAAACAGAGTTCATTGAGACGATCGCATTAAAGGCCAAGAATGATGACGCTGCCGAAGAAATTACAAATCCTATAATTATTCCGATTATGCCGCCTAAAATTGATAAGACTACAGCTTCGGTTAGAAACTGCATACGGACATTCGAGGGCCTCGCTCCGATAGCCATTCTTATTCCGATCTCGCGTGTGCGTTCGCTGACTGACACTAACATAATATTCATAATTCCTATGCCGCCGACTATCAAAGATATTGACGCTATCGAGCCTAAAAGAAGGCTCATGATGTTGGCCATGCTTGCGGCATTCTCTAAGGACTGCGTTAAATCTCTTATCTGAAAATCATTTTCAACGCCTTCAGTTAATTTATGACGCTGTCGAAGTATTGAAGTAACTTCTTGTTTTGCCGTGTCGAGCAGCTCGCGTGATTTTGCCTGAACATTTACCCGTCTGACCGTGTCAACGCGAGTCCCCATTCTAAACAAACGTCTTTGAGCCGTCGTTATCGGGACTAAAACAAAATCGTCCTGATCTTCGCCGAAGGAGCTCGCTCCTTTAGCTTTCATTACGCCGCAGACTCGAAAAGGAATATTTCTGATTCTTATCGTGCTGTCTACGGGGTCGGTGTAGCCGAAGAGTTCTTTTGCGACGGTCGCGCCGATAACGCAGACCTTTGCGCCGCTTCGTACTTCAGAATCAGAAAAGAAAACGCCCGTGCCGATCTCCCACATTCTGACAGGCAAAATATCTGGGGTGCAGCCGGTTATGCTTGTGCTCCAGTTATTGTTCCCGTAAATAACTTGGGCCGAGCCGTTGACTTCCGGTGCCGTTCTCAAAACTGAAAAGCCCTCACCGGCGATCGCCGTAGAGTCTGCAAGGGTTAAATTCATTCCGCTTCCTGCCGCTCCTCTTGCTCCTGTCGTGTTCGGCGGTGCCGGCATGACTATAATTAAATTAGAGCCGAAGCTATCCATGAGCCCCTGCATCTGACTTGAGGCCCCGTTGCCTATGGCTACAAGAGTGATAACAGCTCCGACACCGATTATTATTCCCAGCATTGTAAGAATAGAGCGCGTTCTGTTTGCAAACAATGAGCGTATTGCTGTCCTAAAAATTTCAAACATGTTAAAAAATCTCACTTCCCGAAAAAATTCCGTGTAAATAATTTAGAATTTTATCTTAATTTTTTGGGGAAAAAATGAATTTTATTGCGGTATTCTGAAAAGCCGCGATTAGAATTTGAGGAGTTAGTTATAGGAATTTCATTCTTCTATTTCGTTTATTGTTACGTTAGGGGGCGCAATTCTTGTTACTTTGAAAGCGTCGCCGGAAATAATTTCTGCGCGCACCGGAAGAGTTACGGGAGCCATAAAAATATTCGTCATGTCAACGTATGCTCTCACTATGACTTCGCCTTCAGGGAAATTCGCAATTAATGACGGCCTGCCCTCTATAGCTACGGAAACGGTTTTAGGGTTGCACTCCCATTCTTCAGGAGGGGTTGAAAGCTCTCTAAGCTCGACAGGGATATTTGAGAGCACTTTTTCGGCGCGTATCTCGCTTAACTGCAAATTGACGCGCACTGACTGTGTGCTCACGAGAGAAACGCCCGGTACTTCCGGCTGCTTCAAAGGAGCGACAATAATTTTATCCGCCGCCATTAAAGACACATCTATAACTTCAGTGTCAACGGCTTCAATTTTTGCGAGGTCGTCCGTATTTCCTTCAACTTGAATTTCTGACGGGTCTATAGTAATTGCGCGGACCTCGTAATCACTGTCAAGTTTGCCTGTCAGCCTGACATTAACAGGCACTCTCTTACGGGGGAGGCCGCGAACTAAAGTCCCGTGAAATCTAACCTGCGCCGGCTCGACGTTGACAGTGCCCTCAAAGGCTTCCGACTGCGCAAATTTTACGGCCATTAAATGTTCTCCGCCCTCCTGTAATTCTTCTATGGTGGGCATTATGCGGACGGCTCCGACTTTCACAACGTCATCTTCCGCGCCTTTTATGCCGACTTCTTTGGGAATTATCTCAACGCCTTCAATATAATGACCCTCCGGAATATTTTGCGGCAGGACTGTCTCGACGGCCATCAAGCGCGTAACCTGCCGAACTAAATCTAAAGTTACCTGCGAAGGCGAACATGAAACAAGATTTATATTATTCGGCATGTCTACGTTAAGATTAACGGTATATTTTTTGCCCGGTGCTAAATTTCTTGCGTCAACGTACGCGGAGATCGAATTATAATCGAGCCTCATCATAGCCGCCTCCGTGCCTCGTATTTCAATGTCAGCTTCAGTGCGCCGGCCTCTTAAAATTGCTTGAGCGTCAAGCCCTCTGTATTCAATCGGACATGTAAACTTCCGCGTGATGTATTCGCTCTCTTCAATGCCTGTTACGTAAATCCACATGGAAACGGCCATAGCTATTGAGATAAGCCACAAAGCCCACGACGAAGATAATGTTTTATCAATGTCAAAATTTTTCAGCATCAATTTACAAGATCGCCCCCTGATCTCATTTCCGGCCTTTGATTATTAGTATCTGTCCAGAATATTTTTTTAAGCTCATGCAAACGTCCTTTCCAGCCTTTTATAACTTGCTCGCCAACAAAATAGTGCATTAATAATCTTTCGACTTGGAAGTCTTTTATATTTTTATCTAGTCTTCCCGAAGCCGCTAAAGAAATTTCTCCGCGCTCCTCCGAAACTATAAAGACTAAAGCGTCAGAGACCTGAGTAACTCCAAGCCCGGCCCTGTGTCTTGTTCCGTACCAGCGTGAAATTTCAGGAGCATCGGCAAGAGGCAGATAACACCCTGCGGCGATTATTTTATATTTGTCTAAAACTATCGCGCCGTCGTGAAGAGGATTATTGACCCAGAAGATTGACTCGATTAATTCTGCGGTTATATTAGCGTTTAAGTGTATGGCCGTTTCCGTATATTTCGTGAGCAAGTCTTCTCTTTGAAGGACTATTAACGCTCCTATTTTATGAGCCTTGAGGTATTGAAGAGCTCCGGCAATCTGATTAACTCTTACTTCGGCCTCGTCCGCAGACATCGGACGATTATAAAAATGACCGCGCCCAAGCTCGACTAACATTTTTCTGACCTCAGGCTGAAAGACAATCGGAACGGCAAAACTTAAAGCCAGCAAAGAACTTCCTAGAAACCAGCTTAGAAGGCGCAGTCTTAAAAACGAGGCAAGCAATGACAGCAGCAAGACGAAGAAAACTCCCTTCACTAATTGAATTGCCTGCGTGCCGACTAACAAAACTAAAATTCTATAAATTATTAACGAGACAATCGCAATGTCTATTAAACTTCGTATATTTGCCCACATATTTTTTTCAGGTAGGAGTTAGGAGGCAGGAGTTAGGAGGTTTTACTTCCTACCTCCTACTTTCTACCTCTTCACCTCTTATTAAACTACGAGCCTTACGACTCCGCGATAGACAAGTCCGCGAGTTCCGTCAATCGAAACAACGTCATCGTCCATTAAAGTTGAGAAAGCGTCCGCGACTCCGACAATGCAAGGTAAGTTGTAATCCATTGCGAGCGCGTTGCCTTCGGAGAATAATAAACCGCTCTCGAACAAAACCGCTCCGACTTTTGCAAGCACGGGGCGATAGTCTTCGCTTAACTGCCTCACGACGAGAATACAGCCGGGCGTAACTTTTTCAAGAGCCTCTTGAGGAGTTCGGGCTATGCAGACTTTTCCCGTAGCATTTTTATTTGAAAGCGGAGTGCCTGATAATAAAATCGTCCCCGTTGTCAAAACTTCAACGACGTTCGTAGAGCCCGGACGGCCTACGGGGACTCCGGCAGTAATTACGACTAGCTCTCCTTCAGGCAATAATTTCATGTTGACGCATGTTGTGATTGCCTCACGCGCAGCGACGTTTATGTCCGACATTTCCGAAAGCCTCACGGGCTGGACTCCCCACCACAAAGAAAGCTCGCGCCAAGTCTGCTGGCTCGGAGTAACGCCCAAGATAGGACATTCGGGACGGTGCTTGCTTATCATTTTCGCGGTCAGTCCGCTTCTGCTTAATGAAATAATCGCAGGGGCTTTTATCTGTTTTGCGATTAACACCGCTGCTCCGCTCACGGCATCAGGAACGGGAATACTCTCAACTTCTGCGGCAGGTTTATTTTTATTTCGGCTTGTCAAATGATTTCCCCAGAGGCCAAGATCTTTTTCGGCTCTGTCAACAATTTTCCGCATCGTCGCTACGGCTTGGACGGGGTAATTTCCTGAAGCAGTCTCGCCCGACAGCATAACAGCGTCAGTCCCGTCGAGTACGGCGTTAGCGACATCGCTGGCTTCGGCTCGAGTCGGTCTGGGATTTCTTATCATGGAGTCAAGCATCTGGGTGGCAACGATGACAACCTTTCCACGAACGCGGCACATTTCTATGATTTTTTTCTGGACTAACGGGACATCTTCAGTCGCTACCTCCACGCCCAAGTCGCCTCGTGCTACCATTACGCCGTCAACAACGTCAACGATCTCTTCAATATTTTGAACGGCCTGGCGCGTTTCGATCTTTGCAAGAACTTTCATGCTTCCGCCGTATGATTGAATGAGCCTGCGGACCTCGACAATATCCTGACGGGTCTTTACGAACGAGAGCGCAAGATATTCCATGCCGTGCTGAATGCCCCAAGCTATGTCGGCCTTGTCTTTTTCAGAAAGAGCCGGAAGCGTTATATCGGAGCCCGGAAGATTTATTCCTTTTGTGTTGCGCAGTGCTCCGCCGACGATAACTTTACAGTGAACGTCATCGCCTTCAATTTTTTCGACTTCAAGATTTATTGTGCCGTCATCAATGTAAATATTTTGCTTCGGCTGAACTTCCTGAGCCAGCAATCTATAATTTACCCAAACTTTTTCGGAAGTGCCCTCAAAAGGTTCCTCGCATGATGAAAGAATTATCTTTGCTCCCTGTTTCAACGGCACCTCGCCGTCTTTTACGCGGCCTGTTCTGATTTCCGGGCCTTTTGTATCAAGTAACGCTGCAATGGGTTTTTTTGTCGAACGCTCAACGCGGCGGATTAGTTTCAATTTTTTTTCGTGGCCCTCATAATCTCCGTGTGAAAAATTTAATCTTGCGACATTCATTCCGGCTTCAGCCATTGATTTTAGAGTCTCAAAGTTGTCGCTAGCAGGGCCTATCGTGCATACGATCTTTACGAACATAAATTTACCTCCTATTCGTGAATTTTTTGAATTATACATGATTATAATTAATCGGGTTATACTATGTTGCGCAATTAATAATAACAAGCAGGAGAAAAAATTATGAAGAAAAGAGTTTTAAGCGCGATGCGTCCGACGGGCCCGCTGCATCTTGGACATATGGCCGGAGCTTTGAGCAATTTCGTGAAGCTTCAGAATGATGATAATTATGAATGTTTTTACAGCATAGCGGACTGGCACGCCCTAATGTCAAATTACGCGGACTCGGCGAACACGGGCGAATATTGTTACACAGCTCTGCTTGACTGGCTGGCAGTCGGCATTGACCCTGAAAGAAGTCCGGTGTTTATTCAGTCGCATGTACCGCAGCACGCGGAGCTGGCCTTAGCGTTAGGAATGATTACACCGTTAGGCTGGCTCTACAGAAATCCTACGTACAAAGAACAATTATTTAACATAAAAAATAAAGACTTGGGCACGTATGCTTTTCTCGGCTATCCCGTTTTAATGGCGGCTGATATTTTGCTTTACCGCGCCTCTCTCGTTCCCGTCGGCGAAGATCAAAGCGCGCATTTAGAATTAAGCCGCGAAACTGTCAGACGCTTCAATAATTTTTTTGGCGAAGATTTATTAGTCGAGCCTCAGCCGTTATTCACTCAGACACCGAAAGTTCCGGGAATTGACGGTCGCAAGATGAGCAAGTCATACGGCAATGCTCTTGAAATTTCTGAACCTGCCGAGTCAATGTGGCAGAAGCTCAGAACGATGATGACCGACCCGGCACGAATGAGGCGCACGGATCCCGGCGACCCGGAAAAATGCCCCGTATGGGATTTACACAAAGTCTTTAATCATGACGAGGACGAGAAGAAAGAAATCTGCGAGGGCTGCAAAAATGCCGGCATCGGTTGCATAGACTGCAAGAAAAAATTAAACGCTCATATTCAGGACATGATGAACCCGGTGAGGGAGCGTAGAGCAAAATATGAAGGCAAGAAATCTTTATTAGATGAAATTCTTGCGGACGGTGCCGAGCGCGCCGAGAGAGTCGCACGCGAGACAATGAATACAATTTATCCGGCTATGGGGTTATTAATTAATCCGAAACGTTAAAAAATTTTTCACGGCTGCCCGAACAAAGTCCTCAGGGGTTTTGCCGGGCTTTAATTTTTTTTGCGCTTGTTCCCAAAAAATTTTCATGTGCTAAAATATTTTTATTCCATTAAAAAAAATCAGAGAAAAATTTTTGCAACTACTTTTACACCTACAAAAAGTTTTATTTTTTTTCATGCCCATCAAAAATTACAGAGCCGTTTGAAAAAATAGAATCACAAATTTTTTTCGGGCCGCAAAAAAATTTTTTTCTCTCTAATTATTTTTTTCAAAAGCACCGATAAAATTTTTAGGATAGTCTCTAAATGAACAGGAGGTTAAAATTTTATGGCATCAATGAGCGTTTCGGGCGTAGTCTCCGGCATGGACTGGGAGAGCATGATCGAGAACATTCTTGAGTCTGCTCAGAAGCCCGCTATGGTGCAGGTGAATAAAAAAACAAACCTGACGAATAAAAAAACTCTGTTCGAGGAAATGAAAGTTACTATGAACAGCATTCAAACGTCTCTGTCGCCTTTGAAACTTGCCTCGACTTACAAGGCAAAAGAAATTGAGATTGAGAGAATTGACACGTCAGGTTCTTATAAAGGAGTCTTAACGGCAACGGTCAACGCTGACGCAGAAGTCAACGTTTACGATCTGAAAGTTAATCAGCTCGCTACGGCGCAGACGAACAGATCCAAGCAGATAACTTCATCTAATCTTAAAAGCACACTCGGAAGCATAGAGAGCTCAAAAATGTATATCAACGCCGGCGGTCAGCAGGTCGGGATTGACGTTTACAACACCGACACGCTTGAGTCTCTCAAGTCCCGAATCAACACGACGCTGAAAACTTTAAGCACGCCTCTGGCTGTTACGGCTTCGGTCGTCGATAATAAATTAATTCTCAAAAGCGATTACACCGGGCTTGGGACAACTTCTGTTACGGGCACGACAAAAGATAAATATAATTCCAGCGGCTTCACCGATCTTGGCACGATAATAACGAATGCCGACAGCGGAGCATACACTAATATAGTAGTAGATGAAAATAATCTCGATAATCTGAAAGTCATGAGCGGATCGACAACTTACACCCTTCATACAGATTACGAGGTCGTGAATAATCAAATACGCTGGAAGCAATACGAGGACACCGACAACGTAAAACTCGGCGAGAGCGTTTCCGCGTCGTACACAATGGGGGTCGGCGATGTTTTCGGCAAGACCGTTAAAAAAACCTCCGGCACTACGGACAGCGTGTCGCTCGGCTTTGATGTCATTGACAACGGAACTTTATCGCAGCGAATGTCGATCACCGGCAAAAACGTAACGACGACGACGGAGACAAAAACTTCTCTCAGCTCCGGCGAAGAGGTCGGGACGACGACAGACACCGACACGGAGACCGACGACTATAACAACGAAATAATAACGACTACAACGACAACAATAACTGAAGACGAGGACGGCGCGTATAACGTTACGACGACTGTCGAGGTTACGAAAACTTTTTATTACGGAAAGGATTTCACTTTCAAAGACGGCACTGTTACATGGCTCGAACAGGCAAGCACGACGAACGAGCCGGACTCCTACACCGTGAGCTATTCGACAGATGCTACGACCGTCTATTATCCGACTTATAAAGACATTGTCGAGGGCACTAGGGGCTCTGGCACAACTGAAGATGAACTTGAAATTGATGTTGATGATTTTAATGAGGCATATAAAAAAGCTATAGGCTCTGACGTTCCGACATTAACATTAACGGGCTCTGACAACGTAACCAGAACATACCTTGACCCTGCGGACACGTCGCTGTTCAAATTAACTGACGGGGACGGAACAGAATATGAATACGGCCGCGACTATGTCATAAGTTTGAACGATAACGGGGACGGTTATGTCGTCTCATGGTGCGCGGCAGCGGACTCGAACGGCGACGGCTCAATAGATGAACATGATGCAAATGTAGCTGTCTCAACTTACGCTCAAGAAAAAAATATCAGCCTGCTTGACGTACAGGCCGCGCCTGACGCAGCCACGAGCTATACTTTCAGCTTATCGATTCAGAGCGAAGTTACCAGAGGCTCTACAGATGACGATGAAATTAACATTGACGTTGATGAATTTAGCAAGGCATATAAAAAGGCAACCGGCTCGGACGTTCCGACACTGACATTAACGGGCTCTGACGGCGTAATCAGAACATACCTTGACCCTGCGGACACGTCGCTGTTCAAATTAACTGACGAGGACGGAACAGAATATGAATACGGCCGCGACTACGTCATAAGGGTTAAAGATGACGGGGACGGTTATGTTGTTTCGTGGTTCGCGGCAACGGACTCGAACGGCGACGGCTCAATAAATGCTCTTGACGCGAACATAGCCGCCTCAACTTACGCTCAAGAAAAAAATATCAGCCTGCTTGGACTACAGACCGCGCCTGATGAGGACACGAGCTATACGTTCGCCTTATCCGGGACTCAAACAAAAAAATATTCAGCTAGCGTTAAATCGTCGGACGATGACAAGGACTTAACATTAACGAACCTCTTAGGCGACGACTTAGAACTTGATGAAGATGATTATGAAAATATTGTCATTAAAGATTCAGACGGCACTACATATACATACGGCACCGACTTTGAAATAACTAACGGCGAAATTGTATGGCTCAACACAAAAGAGACCTACGTGCCAAGCGCACCCGACAAGGGCACGGAATACACGATCAATTATGAAAGCTTCAAGCCTATTGAAACAAGCGGAACATATAATTATAGCGACGACAAAGAATTTGAAGTCAAATTAATCACAGACGACGGGAAAATTTCTGACAGTGAAAATTCTTATCTAAGCTACGAACAAATTTTGAAAAATGCTAATTCTAAACTCACGGCTGATTCAGACATTAGCGATATTGATGACGCACTCGAAGAAGTTTTGACGCTCACCGACGAAGAAGGCAACACTTATAGATACGGCGTTGATTATAGAATTACCATGCTTGAGGACGACGACTCCTCAAATCATTCAGCGGTCTTACAGTGGATAAGCGGAGGCAATGCTCCTGCAAATAACACAAAGTTCACGATTTCCTACACCAGCAGAGGCACGGGGGGCGGAGAAGTTTTTGCGATTGAGGACGCTGTAACGCGCTCAAATTCTGACGTGATTGTCTCGGGCTCTCCTGATTATGATGAATTTAAGGCAGGCACTACGACAATTAATCAGGGCTCAAAAATTTTTTATGAGGGCGTTGATTATGAAGTCGGGACGAACGATGACGGCAACGTGTTAATAAACTGGAAGACCGGTACAAATTACGAATGGTATTTCCCGGCCTCCAGGTCAACTTCGCAGTACACGATCAATTTAACGACCGAGAACGGAGAAAGAAAAACTTACACGGCCACACGCGGCTACGAAGATACTTTAGACCTCCGCAGTTTGGGCTTTACTAAGATGTCTGACAACGGAACGCTAAATTCAATTACATACGACGGTACGACGTACGACCTGACGAGCACGAGCACGGACGACGACGGAAAAACGCCCTCCGACCTCGTGAGCGAAAAATTAGGAATAGATCTAACTGAAAGCACGAACGGCGGAGTGAGGGTCTTTAATTTCGCTTGGACTAATGCGACTTTTACGAGCCGTGATAATCTGCCGAGCTACGGCGATGATATTTCGATCGATTACGAGTACAACGTCAACACGTTCTCATTGAGCGACGACGGCGACGGGGTGATTGACGCGCTTGGCCTCAATGATGACATGACGGAAGCTCAAAACGCGATTTTAGTTCTTGACGGCGAGGAAGTTCAGCGCGATTCAAACGACATCGGCGAGAGCTACGACAACGAATTAATCAAGGGAATGACGCTTCACTTAAAAGGCACCGGCGAAGTTTCGATGGACGTTTCGCACGACGCGGAGAAGGCAGTCGAATCGATTCAAACGTTCGTCGATAATTACAACAGTTTAATGTCATGGATTAATACGCGAATGACTGAAAGCCAGGTTGACGAAGACACGGCCGCGACGATTGACTCGGACGACTTCAGAATGAGGTGGGGACTTCTTCACGGAAATTCTTTATTACGCAACACGAAGAGCCAAATGCGCGACATCACGGCGCAAAATTTCACGTACTCATTCACATCGCGCACAAGCTCCGATGAAATTTACGGCTCAATGGCTTATAACGGCCTCAAGACCGACTCGACTTTGAGACTGCGCATAAATTCCACGTATGTTGACGTTCCTGTCTTAACGACTGATACATTGCAGGACATCGTTGACAAAATAAGCGACAGCTCAAACGCCGCAATGAGAAATATTTTTTATGACGCTGACGGAAATTTGCTTGACGACCCTTTAATCAAAGCTAAAATCGAAGGCGACAAGCTCGTTATTTCCTCATCATCGAGCGCTGAAATTACAATGTCCGGCTCTGCAGCAATGAACGCCCTAAAAATGAATTACACTTACAAAGGCGTTTATCAGCTTGGAATTGCGACGACCTCGACGGATTACGGCAAGAGCGGCGAACTTGAATTTGACAGTGAAAAATTTATGGAGGCTCTTGAAGATAACCCGGACGAAGTTCAGGCGTTAATGCTCAAATATGCGTCGGCTATGGACACGTGGACAAAGTCAATGCTGAATACTTCGTCATCAGGCGCAACGTCAGGAACATTGACGCGGCAAATTGAGGACATTGACAGCCAGATCAACAGCATTAATGAATATCTTGAAAAATATCAGGAGAGGCTCGACCGCATGGAGGAGAATTTGAGAACTAAATACGCTGCCGCCGAGCAGCAGATTTCAAAACTCTCTCAACAGGCAAGCGCGATTTCTGCAATACTTCAGCAGATGTCGGGGAACGGGAACAACAGCAACAGCTCCGCGAGTTCGTAAATTATAGTAAATTTTTCTGAGTAGTTTGACACATTTTAGTTCGTGGTGTAAAATCTCGGCTCAATGCAATTCAGAATATATATTTACTTCATAACAATCTTTTCGTAATACCTTTCAGTGATAATAATACCGCCGGTTCGACCGGCGGTTTTTAACCTCGTCTTTTAATTTTTAATTAGGGCAGAGGATAATGATCCCATATCGGAACGCCCAAGAAGAATCCGGCCTTAAAATCTTCAGAGCCGTACATTACCGCAAATTTCATATCAACAAGATTGTTCGGGAAGTTCACGGCAAGCCCGACTTCATACGGAGCATCTATTTTGTGCCAGCCCTTGTCCATCGCGTAGCCCCAGCTTGCGAAAACTTCTCCGGCTATGACTCCCATAGCGGTGCGTGAAATAATTTTGCGGACTGCCAGATTAGTCCAGAACATTCTCTCGGCCTCAATAGGATTTCTTGCGATTGAGTATAACTCTTCGGCAGCTCCTAAATAGACGGCGTGGCTTCGTTTGTTCAGATCGCCTTCAGCAAATCCCACTCTGAAATAAGTCCGCCATGATTTTGAAACTTCGAGCGGCTTGAAATAACTGAATCTATAATTGATTTCGTCGAAGTCCGGCCACCATGCATTGACTCTCCATAAATAGCCCCGTGTCGGGTCGCCGGGTATGTCGAGAGTGTCATACTCTGCCGAAAAAGTTAAACCGACTGCTTCCGTGCTGTCCTTTCTTGAAACCGGAACACCGTCAACATGTTCATAAGCAACTCCGATTGACGCATTGACATCTCCCCATGTGAACAACCTGCTCGCGCCTACAGCGTATCTGTCCCAGTCTCTTACTATGTTACCGGAACCTGACGGCTGCCAGTTTTGAGCAGACAATGTAAACTGCCACGCATTCATCGGCTGCGGTGCTGTCTGATAGGATAAATCGATCCCGTGCTGCTCGCCGATTTTGAGAACGCCGGTTAGAGAGTCATACTCTGAAAAAATTCCGCGCGCCTCGCCTTTTAGATAGATCCATCTGTTTGGGTGAAGATTAGTTGTGTAGCCGGAGATGCCCCATTTAAGTTCGGGCGATTGTCTCACGTCAACGCGGACAAGAATATCGCCTGAACTTGTCCGTCCCAGCTGATAGTCCGCAAATTCAACGCCCGGAGCTGTCGCTAGTTTTTCCATGTGTTCGTCAATTCTTTTTGTGTTCACGGGCTTGCCTACCCAGACAAGCATTTTTTTTCTGACAAGCTCGGACATTTTTTCAGGGAGTCCGTGAACTTCAATTTCTGCTACGGTGTCGCTGAATTTTCTTTCAGCCTGCAAAGTGAAAAGTTCCGGCCCGGTGTCCGAAAGTGCTTTTATCTCTTCAATTTTTGCGATAGCCGCCTCGCGTCCGAGAGCAATAATTTTTTCGGGGTCTGACGCTTCTAATAATCCGAGCCCTGCAATATTTGGAGTTAATAAAACATCTGCGGCCTTGCTTTCCTCGTTCGTGGTTTTCCTCATTAAGATAGTCAAAGCCTGACTTACAACGTCAAGATATGAATTAATGCCCGCCGATGAAAGATTGTCCGAAATATCTACGGCAACTATGGGGATATTCGGGAAGAGTTCTTTTGCCGTGTAGACGGGAAGATTTGAAACAACTCCGCCGTCAACTAAAAGATGATCGTCAATGACCCAAGGCTCGAACAGCGCAGGAATTGACATTGAGGCTCTCATGGCCGCTGCTAAGTTGCCGCTGGTCAGGACGACTTTTTCTCCCTTGTTAATATCCGTAGCGACTGCCGCATACGGTATAGGGAGGTGATAAAAATCCGTCTCTGTTACGTGGCGCATTAACTGCGAAAAATATTCGTAGAGTTTATCACCCGTCAAAATTCCTTTAGGGCCGCGCTGCCCGTCCTTCTTTTTATACGTCAGCGCAGGAATTGTGCTTGTCTTTGCGCGTCTGTCGTTGCCGGTGAAAACGAACATGGGCCCGGTATTTTCTGACAACAGCGCAGGCAAGTCCAGCTCATGCAATATTCTGTGCATGTCCTGCGTTGAATAGCCGCTCGCCCTCAACGCGCCCATCAAAGCTCCCATGCTCGTGCCGACAATGCCTATTATGGGTATGCCGTTCTCTTCGAGGGTCTCCATAACGCCCAAGTGGGCAAAGCCCTTTGTGCCTCCGCCGGACAAAACTAAAATAACTCCAGCCTCGCTTGACACAGGATTAAAAATTATCGTAAATGCCGCGATTAAAGCGCATAAAATTTTTTTCATTCTTAATCAATCACTAATCCTAACTCCTAATTAAAAACGGCTCCGGCCTTAACGACCAGAACCGCCGGTGAATTAATCTCTAAAAATAAAATTAAATTAAAAAATAAAAATCTCAGTCAATCTTGAATGACAACACTAAATAAAGACCTCCGGAAGGCTGAAGCGAAAAAGGAAGCGTAAAACTTTTCATTCCACCGTCCTCTTTTGTAACGTTCTTGATATTTTCTCCGAATATGAGCTGCGGCGGCGTTACGTCGACAGTCCCCAGCGCGCTCTGAACTAAAGCGCGTCCGCCTATCATGTTTGAAAGTTCGCCGATAACGCTCATCGAAACGTCCTCGCCGATCTGAGGCACGATCATTCCGCCCGACATAGCTTTAATTATATTGTCGAAGCCGTCTTTATTGAGCATTATATTTACCGTGCCGCGAGAACCTACGCCCACAACGCCTATAAGAGCAACCGTGCATATATTATCGACCTTGATACCTTGAGCGACTTTTGCTTTGTTGAGGGTGATATTAAGCCCCACTTCTCGCCCTACTGAAAGAACAGCCGACGCAAAACTATTCACAAGAGCGACAAGTTTATCCATACCGGCCATCTAAATTAATCCCCTCCTGTAAAATTTATGACTTGAATTAGAATTTAGCATATTATAACTTATTCGCAAGCATATCTCTATATTATATTTATTTATTTTTGTTCACCCAACGCAGTGCTATGGCCCACGCCGCAAGGTCATCAAGAACTCTTTTCGGCACTCTTAAACCTTCGGGCAGAATTTTCATAAAAAATCCGGGCTTGTGAATTTTCCAATAAAGTTTTCGCGCCTCGAGCGTCGTATTTTTTTCGTCAACGATTTTAATTTCAAGTTCGGGCGGAAATTTATTTTTTATGCTCTCGTAAAATTCTTTGCTGTGCGTTCCGTTGCCGGCCGCTATAAATTTTATTCTTGAAAAAAAATTTTCATGTTCTTTATATTCTCCCTCGATGATAAATTCTTCAATGCTTTTTTTATTTAATAACATGTCGAAAAATTTTTCGCGCTCCTGCGAAGGAAACATTCCCGAAAAAATTAAAACGCCGTTAAAATTCACGAGAGCAAAGCCCGTTTTGTCGCGTCCGGGATCGAAAGCCAGAATTAAATTTTTTTCCATTTCTAACTCTTACCTCCTACCTCCTACCTGAGAAAGCTCTCGAAACGCAAATTCCCACCTGTCCATGATCCAGAGCCATTGCTCAGGATTTTTCTTTATCAAGTCCTCAATGGCTTTATTGCAGAGTTCGAGCGATGACATTAAATCTTCTCCGAAGCCGGGCCTGTCGCTCAAAATTTCCCTTAAAATTATGTGATGGAGCGAGGTTTTTTTATCATCTCTCAATAACTTCACGGGGATAACGGGACATTTGAATTTTTGATAAAGTTTTACTATGCCGTCATGAGTTTTCGCAGGAAGCCCAAGAAATTTCATTGTAATTCCGTCCCGTGCGTCCAAGTCCTGCATAATTACGACAACACCGCCTGATTTTAACACTCTGAAAATTTCCCGAAGTCCCGGCCCTTTGTTGCCGATTAAAACCATGCCTGCGGTCTCAGTTCTGATTTTAGCTATTACGTCATTGACACCGCCTTGATTTCGCTGCGGCGTGTAGACAACATGAAGGGGAAAGCCGTCGCTTATGGCCCGCATTGCCGCAAGCTCCCAATTATCTATATGAGCGACCATTAAAATAACGCCCCTGCCTCGTGAAATTGCTTCGGTTAAAAGTTTTTTGCTGTCGTCATCAAAAATAGTAAAGTCTTCAACTCGCGGCTTCATAATGGGAAATCTTATGAACTCGATTATTGACATTCCCATATTAACAAAAGATTTTTTAATAATTTTGCGTGCTTCAGTTACGCCGACACCGAGTGCCTGAACACAGCGAGCCTCGCAGCGGTCAACTTTTTTCCAGAGAATTAAACGAGCCAGCCTTCCTAAAAATCTTCCGAATGAAAGCGCGACTCTATGCGGAAGAAAACGCAGAATTTTTATAAAAAAATTAATAATAAAAAATTCCTCCCTTACGATAAAAAATTAGGAGCAAGAAAAAATTTTCTCACTCCTGCAAAAAATCAGCCTCCGTAAGTCAGGCTCACTATCGCCGTAGTTACAGGCGGACAGAAAGTAATCAAAAGCAATAATCCGATCAGCAGCAAGTAGAACGGGATAGCTTCTTTCATAAATGTCTGAGTCTTGCAGCCCGTTACCGAACACGTTACGAACATTAACGTACCCATAGGAGGCGATAACGCGCCGATAGCGTTGTTAAAGATATAAATCATAGCGAACTGAATTTCATCAATCCCGTATTGTCTGGCAATCGGAGCAAGCAACGGAACAAGGACTATCATTGTCGCGTTGCCCTCGATGAACATTCCCACGATTAGGACAAAAATATTAACGGCGATTAAAAACGCATATTTATTCGGGCAGATTGAGACGATGAACTCCGTAAGCTGCTGCGGTATTCTTTCCTTCGTCAGGACCCACGAAAAGACCGAAGCCGCCGACACGATTAACATAATTCCGCCGGTCGTCGTTACGGTTTCCTTACATGCCTGCAAAATTCCCTTGAATGTCAGCTCTCTATAAAGTAGGCCAAGAATTATCGCGTAGAGAATTGCAATAGCTCCGGCTTCAGTCGCCGTGAAAACGCCTAGCCTAATTCCCCCGATTATGATTATAGGCAAGCACAAAGGCAGCAGAGCCGGCCTCAAGTGTCCCCAGAGTTCTTTGCCCGTTAATTTTTTATTTCGTATCGGAAGATAGCCGCGCTTCTTAGAAATAAAATGAACAAGCAGCATCATAGCGATACACAGCGAGCCGCCGACCGTGATGCCCGACATGAATAATTTTCCGATTGAAACGTCAGCGATACAACCGTATAAAATCATAGCTATTCCGGGCGGTATCAAAGGGGTAATCATTGCCGAAGCCGCCGTTACGACGGAGCTGAACTCTTTTGAAAATCCCTGCTTCTCCATTTCCGGCACAAGCATCTTAGCTTCCATTGCCGCGTCCGCTAAATTCGAGCCCGACAAACCGCCCATTAACGTTGATAAAAGAACATTGACCTGCGCCAAGCCTCCGGGCATTCTTCCCGTTATGGCCGAGCAGAAATTCATAATCCTGTTAGTAACGCCGGAATAGTTCATGAAAGTTCCTGCGCAGACAAAAAACGGAATGGCCAAGAGCGACGGATTTTCCGTGCCGATTACTGAACGCTGTCCGAAAATAATTTGATTTATTCCGGGATTGAATAGGAAATAAATTAACGAGCCGCCGAAAACCGAAATAAACACCGGGACTTTTAAGAACAACAGAACTAACATGGCAGTCGCTGAAATTCCTAAGACGGTATTCGTTCCCCATGCCTTGCCGAACTCTTCAAGGAAGGGCTTTACCCATTGAATATTAACGCCGACTAAAAGCACGATAGCCGCAAGGACCGCGAAAAGCCAAGAAACTTTCAGCACGCGCAATAAAATCACGAGGGCTATTGCTCCAACTATGCTTAAAATTAAAGCAGTGTCCATTATTCTTCAACCTTCCTTTCGGGTATCTCGACCGACTTCACGAACAAAGGCGCGTACTTCGACACAAAGTAGCTGACTATCATCAAAGCACAGCCGTAAGGCGCAACGCCGTAAATATAAGTGTAGGGTATTCTTAAAATCGGCGTGGGTCTCCCCGAACGTCCGAACACCTGCGCGACATAAGCCTGCGACTTCACGAGCAGGAACACAAGCACGAATAAAACTATTAAATCAATCACATAACCCATAAATTTTTGAAACTTCGCCGGCAATGCGTCAACAAGCATTTCAATAGCTACGTGGCTCCCCGTCCTGAAAGCCACGCTCGCGCCCATGTAAATCAGCCAGACCTGACAGAACGCGCAGATTTCTTCCTGCCACAAAATCGGGTCCTGCATTACATAACGCTTGAAAACTCCCACGCTTGTTACGAGCGTCAGAATAATTAAAGCTACCGATGCTATGATTAAATCGAGATTGCACAGCGTCTTGACTAAAGGGTTAGCCTTCTTCAATATTAACCACCTCTTTTATAAAGTTAGGAGTTAGGAGGCAGGAGTTAGGAGTTTTTTTGCTTCATCTCGTTATAAAATTATTTGGAATATGAAAAAATTATATACCATAAAAAATTTAATCTCACGCTTCGGAGAAAAAATAATCTTAAAAAATATTTCGCTCGAAATTCCTTCGGGGCTTGTGTCGTTAATCGGAGCTAACGGCTCCGGCAAGACTACGCTGCTCCGGGTCTTGGCCGGGCTTGATGACTATGAAGGGAATGTCTTGTTAAACGACGCTGAAGTAAAAACAATCACGCGAAAAAAAATTGCACGCTCCGTAAGTTTCGTAATGAGCGATAAAAAATTCAGGCCGTCATATTCTTTTACTGCAAGAGAAATAATTTCTATGGGACGGCTGCCGTTTGTCGGCATGTTCGGACGATTGACGAAGAAAGATTTTAATTTAATCGAACGTTCCGCAGAGCTTTTGAAGATTTCTCACTTGTTGGGACGGGATATAATGACGCTCTCGGACGGTGAGAGACAGTTAATTTTCATAGCCGCCGCTATTGCACAGGACACTGAAATAATTTTGCTCGACGAACCGACAGCCTCGCTGGACCCGGACAAAGCCGCAATGATATTCTCAATCTTGCGCAAGCTCGCCGATGACGGGAAAAGCATAATAGCCGCCGTCCATGATATAAATATTGCAAGCGCGTATTCAGATTTTTACGTCGCAATAAAGAACGGCGGAGTAATTTTTAACGGGGAAAAATTAAATCAAAAAATTTTGAGCGGACTATACGAAGCTGATTTTATTTCGTATAAAAATAATGAAAGGAATGACTTAATGTGGCGCGTATTACCAAAATAATTTTTGTTTTATTTTTACTTAACATAACCGCACCGTGCGAGGGAGTTCGGGTGATTTCGCTTTATCCCGGACACACTGAAAATATTTTTGCCATGGGCGGAGAAAAAATTTTAATCGCAGTTTCAGAAAACGATGAAGATAATTTTTTGCCGGAACTTCCGCGAATTTCTTTGAGGGCCGGAGCTGAAAAATTTTTAGCTTTGAAGCCCGATTTTGTCATTACTCGGAGCTTTGCCGAACGCCTCAACCCGAATTTATATGAAGTTCTCGAACGAGCCGGAGTGAAAATAATCAGCCTTGACCCTCCTAAATGGAACGAGTTTGAAATTTATCTTGAGACTTTAGGAAAAGCTCTCGGCCTCGACTATGAAGCCGCTATAAAGAAATTACACGACATAAAAACCTCCTACTTCCTACCTCCTAACTCCTACTTCCTAACTGTATTTATTGAGGCAACGTCAAAAGAAATTCATACCTGCGCTCCTGACTCATGGGCGGCAAATTTAATCGCTCTTGCAGGCGGAATTAACACGGCAAAAGACGCTAAACCCCTGCGTCCTGGAAGCTCCATAGCCGCGTGGGGCGTTGAACGTGTGCTAAAATCTCTCGAAAATAAAAATCTTGACGTTTACATAATTCAAACGGGAGCAATGAACCGCGCAACGCTCGACGATTTCTACAAGCGCGAATGGAGCGGAGCATTAAAGGGCGTAAAAGTCCGAGAAGTTCCCGAAAAATATTTGAGCCGTCCTTCCCTCTTGGGACTGGAAAAGGGCTTGAATGAATTAAGAAAAATTTTATGGAGTGATGATTAAAATGCCCGGAAAATTACAGCCTGACATATTAAAAAAAAGCGTTTTAGACTTCACAGGAGCATTGAGAGATGATTTATTAGTCGGAGGAGGCATAGGCGAGGACGCAGCATTAATAAAAGTTCCTGAGGGGATTTTAGTTGCGGCCTCCGACCCCGTAACAGGCGCGTCAAAAAATGCCGGTTCGCTGCTCGTTCACATAAACGCTAACGATTTAGCCTGCAAAGGAGCCGACCCGGCTTGGCTCGTTGTAACGCTGATAGTGCCGGACAAAATGGGCGTGCCGTTCATAAAAAAAATTATGCAGGAAATTCACGAGGCTTGCAAAAAATTAAATATCGCTATCGCAGGAGGCCATACGGAGCTGACAGAAAAATATGACTATCCCGTAATATCCGGGACTATGCTCGGAATAACACGCTACGAATTAAGCGCGAAAAAAATCCAAAGGGGCGATTTAATTTTAGCAACAGGACACGCAGGTCTCGAAGGCATGAGCATAATCGCTAACGACCGCGAAGATTTATTGACGAAAATTTTTAATGACAGCGAAATAAAAATTATAAAAAGCTGGGGAGATGATTTTTCAGTCGTCGAACCTGCAAGAATTTTGCGTGAATACTCGCGCTACATGCACGACCCGACAGAAGGCGGCATCAACGGAGCTTTGTACGAAGTTCAGCAGGGCGCGGACTTGGGCATAGAAATTTATAAAAATGAAATGCCTGTATCTGATTTCACTTTACGTGCGGCAAAAGAACTAAATTTTAATTACATGAATTTAATTTCGTCGGGAATGTTAATAGCCGTCATTGCGCCGGAAAAAATTTCAGAGGCTCAAGAAAAATTACGGGCTGCCGGCATTTCTTCAAAGATAATCGGAAAATTCACAGGCGGAGAAAAAATTTCGTTCAGCACGCACGAAGAATTATGGAAGATTTTAGCAATGTGAACGGACAACAGGCGTCGGTGCTATAATACCGCAGTATTTTCATAAAAATTCTTGAAGGGAAGTAATTTTTTAATGCGTAAAGATTTAGGTTCTTTGCCCGGAGTCTTTCCTATGCCCGTTTTAATGGTCGCTACATACGGCGAGGACGGAAAAGTTGACGTTATGAACGTAGCATGGGGAAATATCTGCGGAATGGACAAAATCGCTCTTAACCTTGCAACAGAGCGCAAGACCTTGAAAAATATCCGCGCTAAAAATGCGTTCACTGTAGCTCTTGCAGACGAAGCTCACGTTAAAGAAGCCGACTTCTTAGGCACAGCCAGCGGAAACGTAATGGCAGACAAGTTCGAGAGAACGGGTCTTCATGCCGTGAAAAGCAAGCATGTTGACGCGCCGATTATCGAGGAATTTCCCGTTACTCTTGAGTGCAAAGTCGAAGAAATCCGCGACAGCTTCGGCGAGGTAAAAGTTACTGGCACGATTGTGAACGTCAGCGCAGATGAAAAAGTTTTGGACGAGAACGGAAAAATCAACGCAGGAAAATTAAACGCGATTATGTTCGACCAGTTCCAGAATACTTATTACACGACAGGCAAAAAAATCGCTGAAGCGTGGCGCGTAGGCGCAGAATATATGAAAAAGTGATATACTTCTAACGTGCAATTTCTTTCAAAGTAATGAGACTCTCCTAAAACGTTGGGGGAGTTTCTTTTTATTCTCTACTTTTTCAAGACTTCCGCGCTTAATTCAAGCAAGTGTTATATAATTGTTCAGAAATTTTAAGAGAAATTAATTTTTTTTCAGGAGGTTGAAATTTTCATCATGAAAAAATTTCTTGCGGTTTTAACAGTTTTATTTTTATTCGCGTTTTGCGCCTGCGCTTTTGGAGCTGAAGAGGCCAAGCTGAAAACAACTGACCAGCTTAAAAATGAAAGGCTTGCTGCTCAGCGCGGAACGGTCGGACAATTCATAGCCGAAGATTTATTAGGAGATAACAAAAGTCTTTTGCTCACGACGTACGAAAAATACACGGACGCGGTCGCGGCACTCCGTCAGGGAAAAGTCAGGGCTATTGTCATGGACGAAATGCCTGCACGCAGGTTCCTTAATGAAGTTGACGGGCTTGCAATCATGGAAAACGCGCTTTCAGAAGAAAATTACGCGATTGGTTTTAGAAAGGGCAATAAAGAACTTGTTGAGGCCGTTAATAAGGCCCTCGCGGAGCTCAAAGCGGACGGAACTCTTGATAAAATTTTTGAAAAGTATTACACGACTTTTTTAACGGGCGACGCTTCCTCAATCAAGCCCGAAGACATTGACTTCAACAAAGGCGCGAAGGGCGGCACTCTCGTTGTAGGAACTGAGGCCGGTTTTGCACCGTATGAATTAAAAGTCGGAACGGGCTTCATCGGAATTGACGTTGAAATGTGCGCGGCTATCGCTAAAAAACTCGACAGAGAATTAGTAATCGAGAACATGAACTTTGACGCGCTGCCTATGGCGGTTTCTACAAATAAAGTCGACATGATTTGCGCAGGAATTACAGTAACCGAAGAACGCAAGGAAAACATGGACTTCTCTGAAAATTACGTCGTAGGAGCAAAGCAGGTCGCTTTAGTAAGAGCAGACGACTATGAAAAATAATTTAACACGGCATGACGCTTGCCTGACCGGCAGGCAGGGAGCAGGCAGGGGCAATCTGGTTTTAGGAATTTTCGCCCTCTTCCTGCTTTATTTGTTATACAGCTCCGGGTTTTTCACGGCCGCCGCGTGGCAGGATTTCAACAGGCGTTTCTATCAGAATTTCATTAAAGACCGCCGCTATATGATGCTCGTTGACGGCCTTAAGGCTACGCTCTTTATGACTTCGGGAGCAACGTTAATCGGGCTCGTAGTCGGCTTGATTTTGAGCGTTATCCGCGTGGCTTATAAAGGCGGTGCACCAATACCCGTACTAAACGCTATGGCAAACGCTTATATAACCGTCCTGCGCGGAACTCCGGCTATGGTGCAGTTATTAATCTGGAACTTCACTATTTTTGCGTCAGCTCGAAATCTCAACACCCAATATATAGCAATTTTAGCCTTCGGGTTAAATTCAGGCGCGTATATCGCGGAGATTTTCAGGGGCGGAATTGAAGCGGTAGACCCCGGACAAATGGAGGCAGCACGCTCGCTGGGTCTGTCTTACGGAACATCAATGAAGTTAATAATTCTGCCTCAAGCATTGCGCACGGTCATTCCAATGTTATTTAACGAGTTCATAGCTCTGTTAAAAGAAACGTCAGTCGCAGGCTACATAGGCATTGACGATTTAACAAGAGCCGGACAAAATATCCAAGCGTTGACGCTCGAACACTCACAGCCTTTGGTAATGGTCGCAATTATTTATCTCGTTATAGTGCTGTTCCTGACGCATGTTGTACGCAAGCTCGAAGAATGGCTAAGTCGCGGCAGAAGGGGGTAATTTTCAATGGCAGTCATCGAAGTTAAAGACCTTCATAAAACTTTCATTCGTCAGGACGGAACTAAATTAGAAGTCCTGCGAGGCATTAATACTTCAATCGTAAAGGGCGAAAAAATTGCGGTCATCGGCCCGTCTGGTTCGGGAAAAAGCACTTTCCTGCGCTGCTTAAACCGCATGGAAGAGCCTACCGGCGGTCATATTATCTTCAACGGCGAGGACATCACCGCTCCGGCCTGCGATATAAATCTCGTAAGGCGCAAAATGGGAATGGTATTCCAGCACTTTTATTTATTTCCTCATTTGACGGTCAGGAAAAATTTAACTCTCTCGCCCGTTCAGCTGAAAATCATGACGCAGGACGAAGCAGACGTTAAAGCAAAAGAATTATTAGAGCGTGTCGGACTTGCTGATAAAATCGACGAATGGCCCGACAGGCTTTCAGGCGGTCAGAAGCAGAGAGTTGCAATAGCACGAGCAATGGCAATGAACCCGGAAGTTTTATTATTTGACGAGCCGACAAGCGCGTTAGACCCCGAAATGATAGGAGAAGTTCTTGACGTTATGCAGGAGCTTGCGGACTCTGGAATGACAATGTATTTAGTTACTCACGAAATGGGATTTGCTTACAAAATCGCTAACAGGGTTTTATTTATTGACGGCGGTGTCATCAGCGAAGAGGGAACTCCAGACGAAGTTTTTAACAATCCCAAAAAGCCCAGAACGAAGGAGTTTTTATCTAAAGTCCTGCACAGATGAAAAGATGAAAAACAGACCCCTAGTAAAAACACTAAACCGTTCACTAAGAAATAAAGTTATTTTGGAGCGTGCCGGACCTTGTGCCAGAGCGTGGCTTGCACGTTCGCAGGCTCATACGCTCGCAATTTTTCCTGATACTTTACAGTCCGCTACGTTCTTACAGGATTATAAAACTCTTTACCCGGAACTAAATATTTTTATGCTTAACGAGCTGCCTTTGAGTACGCAGAACGACAGCGTAAGAGCATTATTAATCGAGCGCGGAGAAACGTTAAGACGCTGGGCAGACAGCAAAGGGATTTTAGTATCGACTCCGGGTGCGCTGATGTCCTCGTGTATGCTGGGAGTATCGGATTTTGAAATCAGGCGCGACGAAAAATTTGACGCTGAAAAAATAAAATCATGGCTCGAAATTTCCGGCTATAAACGCTCAAATTTAGTCTGGGCACCGGGGCAGTATGTTCAGCGCGGTTTTATTTTCGATATTTTTGACCCGGCCTATGCTCTTCCGCTGAGAATAGAGTTTTTTGACGACGAAATCGAACGCATAGGAGGATACCGCCCCGACACCCAAAAAAGCTCAAGCGAGTTAATGGCACTCGATAAAATTATCCTTCACGGAATGACGGCGGCGAAAATGAAGATGCCCGTTGAGTTAATTCCGTCGGACACAATGATAATCCTGAACGAACCCGAAAAAATTGAGGCTCAGGCCGATTCGTTCAGCTGGCTGTGGCACGAAGTTTACGACGAGGCTAAAAACTTTTCGGAAATCAGCTTGTGGGACAGTGTTTTTCATGAGCTCGCAACATACCCCGTAATAAGAATTACAAGCGACCCGGCAAAGGCTGACGCGGAATTTATGACGGACTCTCTTCCCGCGTTCAAAGGAAGCCCCGAAAATATACTGAAAATTTGCGACGAGCTTGAGAAAAATAATTTTAATATTCAAGTTTTTACGAGCAATCCCGTTTTTAAGAAACTGCCGTATGAAATCAAAGACGGCGTTTTATCGTCGGGCTTCATTGACACTGGCACGAAACGCGCTTTTATTTCAGACAGGGAACTCTCAGGAATTAACGCGAATGTCCAATTAACGCAGTGGCGCGCGCCTAACGAGTGGAACGACGCTGAAAAATTATCGCCGGGACAGCTCGTTATTCATGACGATTACGGCACAGGGATTTTCAGAGGCATTGAGACTATCGACGCTTCAGGCGTTCCTATGGACGTTCTTGCTATTGAGTTCGCAGGAGACCAGAGGCTTTTAATTCCGGTACTGCAGTCAAATAAAATTACGGGGCTGAACGAACACCAGAGCGAGGCGGTAAAGCTCGACAGTCTAAAAGGCAAAACATGGAAAAAGAACGCTGAAAAAGCCCATGAGCGAGCGATAGCAGAGGCAAAAATTTTGATGGAAATCTTCGCGCACAGAGAGCTTGAACGACGAACGCCCTTTAACGAACCTGACGCAATGTACGATGATTTTGTAAAGTCGTTCCAGTTTAACGAGACTGCCGACCAGTTGAAAGCCGTCAATGAAATCATGAAAGATTTATCGAGTCCGTATCCTATGGACAGATTATTAGTCGGCGATGTCGGTTTCGGCAAAACTGAAGTAGCTTTGAGGGCGGCTTTCCGCGTCGTAATGTCGGGCTTTCAGGTCTGCGTCCTCGTTCCCACGACGATATTGGCTCAACAGCATTACTCGACTTTTCAATCGAGATTATCAGGTTTTCCGATTAACGTCGGCCTGTTGTCGCGCTTCATCACTCCTAAACAGTCAAAAGAAGTCATTAAATCAGCGTCAGAAGGCAGAATAGATATTTTAATCGGCACTCATAAACTTTTACAGAAGGGAATATCTTTCAAAAATTTAGGGCTTTTAATAATTGATGAAGAACACCGCTTCGGCGTCATGCACAAGGAAGGATTAAAAAAGACTTACGGCTCCGTTGATATTTTGAGCTTGTCGGCAACGCCCATTCCGCGTACTTTGGCAATGTCGCTGAGGGGCCTGCGTACTATTTCGGTTTTGTCCACGCCCCCTGAAAACAGACTGCCGGTAGCGACTTTCACGGGCAAATTTAATCCGGGCACAATCAGACGCGCAATTACTTACGAATTAAATCGCGGAGGCCAAGTCTATTTTCTTTCAAATAAAATTTCGCGCATTCCCGAATATGAAAAAATGTTAAGAGCTTTTTTCCCGGACGCTAAAATTCAACATGCACACGGGCAAATGCCTGAAAAAGAACTTGAAGCGGCGATGCTTGATTTTTATTCGGGCAATGTCGATATTTTGCTGGCCACTACGATTATCGAGAGCGGTCTTGATGTCGGACGCGCGAACACGATTATAATCGATAACTCCGAAGAGCTCGGCCTTGCTCAAATGTATCAGTTAAGGGGGCGAGTCGGCAGGCGCGGCGAAAAGGCATTCGCTTATTTCTTTTATCCCGACAAAGCCGCGTTAAATCAGGACACTGCGGACAGGCTCGAAGCCATTGCCACCATGACGGACTTAGGCTCAGGCTATGAGATTGCGCGACGGGATTTAGACATTCGCGGAGGCGGCGAGATTGGCGGAACTCAACAGCACGGCAGTTCGCGCAACAGCTCTTTCAATTTATTCTATAAAATGCTGGAACAGGAAATTAATAAACTTCGGGGGGTCAGTGAAAATTCAGAAACTGAAATTATTTCCGACAGGGGTAGCGGATTTATTCCTGAAAATTATATTCCGCAGGACGACGTGAGAATTACTGCTTACAGGAGAATGTTAAACGCGCTCGGCCTTGACGAGTTCGAGGCATTGATTAATGAAATGCGCGACCGCTTCGGGCCTCTGCCGTATGAAGTAAATTACTTGGCCGGATTAACAGCCGTGAGAAAATTCGGTCATGATTTCGGCGTTGAGCGCGTTGAAGTAAAAAAGGGAATGGTTAAAATTTTTTGCAAGGGCGAGGGAGTTCCTGACGGCTTCAAAAAATATCTTAAATCACTTGGAAGAAACATCAAGTTTAGTTAGGAGGGGAAAAACTCTAAAATCTCATCGTCTTCATGAGTTTTTTCTTGATAGATATCGGCAGATTTAATCGCGCTGATAATCTTCTCATATAATTCAAGCATGGCGGGGGTGTTATTTTGGAGTGTTTCAATGTCGCCGCTGTCGGCTGATTTTTCGAGTCGTGCGCAGACATCGGAGAGGTCTTTTGCTCCTATCATTTGCGATGAACTTTTGAGGGCGTGAACGACTATAGCATACTGTCGGCAATCTTCGGACGCGCAGAATTTTTTGAGGGAATTAATTTTTTCATCGGAGCTTGAAACATATTCGCTCAATAAAGCGCGGTACAATGCCTCGTCATTTTGCGAATATCCGAGCCCTGTTTCAACGTCAATCCCGCTTTCTTTAAGTTTAATGAAGTCGTTGGCTTCGTCTGCTGTAGTTTTTTCTTCGGTCTCTTTAACCAAAATAATTTTTTCTTCTGGAAGATATTTCAAGAGCAGTTTTTCAAGAGCTTCGCTGTCGATAGGTTTTGTCAGGTAGTCAGTGAAGCCCTCAGCTAAATACCGCGCCCTTGCTCCTAAAATCGCGTCGGCTGTCAGGCAGATTACGGGCGTATTCTTATCAAACTCACGAATTTTATGCAGTGCTTCCGTCCCGTCCATTTCGGGCATTCTCTGATCCATGAGAATTAAATCGTAGGAAAATTCTTTAGCTAAAGCAACAGCGTCCGCACCGCTTAATGACGTGTCAATTTTAATTTCAGTCTTTTTCAGCAGGCCGACAGCAACAACTAAATTAAAATTGGTATCGTCAACTATTAAAATATGCGCGTCAGGTGCTCTGAATAACTCGTGATAATGCGCTTTATTGATAATGCTCTGCTCAAATTTTTCACGGAAATTTCCAACAGGCTCGCACGAGATAACTTTTTGAGGGATTGTCAGAGTAAACGTTGAGCCTTTGCCGTATTCGCTCTCTAAATTAATTTTTCCGCCCATCTTGCTGCAAAGCAGCTGGACAATAGCAAGGCCAAGCCCTGTGCCCTCTATCGTGCTGTTGTGTTCGAGGTTTACGCGCTCAAAACGCCTGAAAATTTTGTCGATATCCTCTTTCTTAATTCCAATGCCGGTATCTTTAACTACAATCTTCAATAAAATATTGCTGCCGGGCTTAATTACTTCTGATTTTGCTCTGCTGACTGAAAAATCCACGCTTCCGCTGTCAGTATATTTTACGGCGTTAGTAAGGAGGTTTTGTATTATGAGCCTCATTCGCATTTCATCGCCGAAATAAACGTCAGGGAGGTTTTCATCAACATCAATATTAAATTCTATATCTTTAGACTTTGCCCTAAAGGCTATCATGTTGCTAACGTCATTCAAAACGGAGCTTAATTTGTAATTGCTCTCTACAACTTCAATTTTTCCGGCCTCGATTTTTGAGAAGTCAAGGATTTGATTAATCAGTGAGAGCAAATTATTTCCGGCGTTCTCAATGTCTCCTGCACTCGAAGTTATATTCTCTAAAATCTTCAACGCCTCTGAATTTCCCTTCAGCAACTCGTGAGCCGTCTGACATTCGCGCAAAATTATTGTGTTCATTCCTAATACGGCGTTCATTGGCGTTCTAATCTCGTGGGACATGCTTGCAAGAAATTCACTTTTCGCCTGATTAGCCTCCCGCGCCTCGTCTCTTGCCGCTTCAAGCTGTCTTTCATATAATATCTGATGCAGAATGTTTACATGATATTCAATCATTATATAAATCGTGTTCAGCGACATTATCAGATAAAATAACGGGAAACGTGAAAAGAATATCGGAGGATAACCCATGCCCTTCATAAAGACCCGCAGTGGTGTCCAATACAACGCCATAAAAAGAAAAGTCATATAGGAAGAACTCAAAATCCCTAAACGAACATCGCAAAGATAACAGATAACGAGCGGAAAAAGAAGCGTCCAATGAGCCGCAAAACCGTTTCTAGCAAACAACGCTATATTTGTAGAGGCTACTAACGCAAGAATAACGGTGAACCTGACGGCTAATTCACGATTTTTTTTAACGGCGGCCAGATAAAAAATCGCGATATTGAAGGCGAAATAAATCATGCACCCTATTGCGAAAGGCCGTAAAGGTGTGAAAAAATAAACAACAGCTCCAAATAACGCCGGTATCTCCATAATAAGCGCAATACAGGAAATGGTCTTTAAGTTCCGCCTCCGCCGTTCGCCGTCGTTATAAATGGAAATCCCCAGAAGCCGCCAAAGTGCCCTAATCCGGTGAAAAATCATATCCGCTTACTTCCTTAACGTCAGAAGCTGTAATCTTCCCGCGCCGTATTAATTCCGACAGGACATGGACAAAAAATTTTCGCTGCTCTTCCGTCTTAACTTCAACCTCATGAGCGAGATTTTTTTGAAGCCGTACCAAGTCTATAATGTGTCTTGCACGCAGAACGAGTATTTCAGGCACAAAAGGCTTTTTTATAAAGTCCATTGCGCCGAGCGTAAGCCCCTTAGTCTCTGCCGTTTGAGTATCATCAGCCGTTAAGAAGATAACGGGAATGTCTTTGCCCTTCTCACTTGCCCTCAAAGCCTTCAGAGTTTCAAAGCCGTTCATGTCGGGCATTTTAATATCGAGCAGGCACAGGTCGGGCACGTCATTTTTTTCAATGTATTCAAGCAGTGCTTTACCGGACTTCAAAGCGGTTACACGCATACCGTTACGGCTCATGGTATTGCCCGCCAGCATTAAGTTAGCTACATCGTCATCAACAACAATAATCCAATAATTAAAATCACTCATACTTTTCATTCCCTCCTAATTAACTTTCGGAAAAAAATTTTTCACTACAACAAATTACGCTACCAAAAATTAGAAACAAGTGTCCGGCGGGTCATGCTTCAAAATGCGATACGGCTTCGCGCAAATCTCCTGCAAGTTCGTTAATAGTGTTCGTGTCTTTCGCAACTTGTTTAACGTTCTCGGCAATAACATCTATTGACGCGGCTACTTCCTCGTTTGTCGCTGAAGTCTGTTCGGAGATATTTGCGAGACTGCTCACCGCGTTTAATATCGTGTCCTTAATGCTTTCGAGCTTTGCCGTAATTTCAGAGACCGAAGAAATTTCATTGAGTGAGGCGTGAATGTTGTCGTCAAGTTTCTTAAATTTTTCCTCCGTCGTTGAAAGCAGTTCGCCCTCTTCAATGATTATTTCTTTGACGTTTGCGGCCTGCTCGACACATTCTCTTGAATAGCTGCCTATTTCCGTTACTATTTCTTTAATTTGATTAGCTGATTCGTTTGACTGCTCGGCTAATTTTTTTATTTCAGCGGCAACGACTCCGAAACCGCGCCCGGCTTCTCCTGCCCTTGCGGCTTCAATGCTCGCGTTAAGCGATAATAAATTTGTCTGCGAGGCTATGTCGCTGATGATTTTTATACTAAGCGACATTAATTTTGCTATTTTAATATAGCACTTCTTATGATATACTTTTCCCCATAATAAATTTTGAAGAGGGGATTTTTAAAATATGAATAAGCGTAACTATAAAACTGATCCAGAAATTCTTCGCAATG
>JAFSXR010000029.1 GCA_017443985.1 Synergistaceae bacterium | reverse complement strand
TTTTTTCTTTCAAGTCTGATATTTCATGAGGCTCAACAAATTCGCGCGTCAAAAGTTTCAGGGATTTAAGGCTTTCAAGATATTCTAATTCTTTTTGAGTTAATTCTAAATCGTTTTTTTTAGCGTCAAGTATATTTTTCAGCAATTTTTTTGCGTCTTCGCTGACATGCACGAGCCTTTTATTATTGAAGTCATAAAACGCCGCTTTGATTTTGCCCTCAACGAGATAAACATCTTTTTCTAAGTACCACAAAATTTTTCTCCCTCCATAGAAAATAAAAAAAGCTGCCTTTGAGACAGCCTTAAATTTAGATATTCTTTTAACAATCTCTATAAACATCCGGATCGCAAATAATTTCAGGCTCACAAGGAGCGTTACCATCTGGTCCGCACTCGTCAGGCTCACACCACATAGACATCATATTCTCATCGCTTGAAAAAATTTCGTAACTTAACATAACGTTTATTCCTCAATCTTCAAATGGGCAACAATCAAATCCATTTTCACTTGGGTCGCAGTCCGGCATACAATCAGTATCATAATCAGGGCCGCACGGATCAGGTTCGCAATCATTAACACTCATAACATCGTCATTGTCTGAAAAAATTTCGTAATCTAACATGTTTTTTTGCTCCTTTTTATTTTTTCAGACGATTATAAATTATCACCCCCCCCCGTCAAGTGCTAATATTTATTTTATCTCGTCCATAGCATTCACTATCATATCGACAGCATCGCCGCGCGTCATCGTTACGGGAATTTGAGGAAGATTTAATTTTTCTCCCATAATTTTTTCAGCCTTCACAATCATGTCTTCAAAATCTTTTTTCGTTATAAATTTATCTGCTCCGAAGAGTCCCTGCCGTCCTTTTGTGCCTGATGAATTTATATTCGCGCCCTCCATGCTCGGATAAGTTCTCGGCCTCAATAATTGATACAGGCTAGCTATCTGAACGCCCGCAAAATTTTTATGCTCTCTTGGAACGTCAGAGTAACGGCACAGCGACAAGACTACGCCGTCTTCAGCAAGCCTCTTTTGAACGTGCAAGGGGTGAACGTCTCGCGGCTGAAGATTTAATTTTATTGCGATCGCGGCTAACGCTCCTGCGGCCTGTCCCGTTATCATTGTGATCGGCTGAAGTCTCAACGCGCTCGAAACTAAACGCGACATTGATAAATTTTTTTCAGCGGCTAAAAAATTATCCGCGCTTTCAGGAATTAAAATTTTCATCGGAACTTGAAAAGGACCCTGCGGCATGTTGCCCCATATTGAGGACTGCTTCTCGCCGAGTTCTTTTTCAATGTCGTCATCGTCGTCTCCGCCGTGTAAATCCAAGTTATAGCCTCCGATTGCTATAGCGTCGCTAAATTCCTGATATTTATGGCCGTTGCGCCAGCTCAATGAATTTTCGTGGACTGCTTTAGAATTTAGCGTGTAAGCTCCAAGCACGCGGCGAGACTCCCTGACATAAGGGATCGGCGGAACATGACGCGCAATTTCTTTCCATTCGTCGGGAAAATCTTTAGCGGCTTCGGGAATTTCTCCGTATTCGTTCTCATCGACTGACCAGTCCGCGCCGAGTTCGTGCTGAATGTAATAAATAAAGTGAAGTGTTTTAATCAGCGCGTCCCGTTCCATTTGAGCGCGTGTCTCTTTATCTTCCAAGAACATTACATTGAGGCCGTAATGGTTCATTAGCATATACATTCCCGGATAATCATTGCCCCAATTTACGCCGGTCTTTGTGATTTTTGCCCAGTTCTTTCTCGCGCCCGTGTAGCTGCCCGGAGCGAACGAGTCCGGCACGGCTCTATAGGCATTATGAGAAATTAAATTCACGGGCATTTTGACGGGATATTTTCCTTGAAAGTCAAAGCCGTTCGCGGTAACGTAATTTTTATAATTTTTTTTAGCTTTCTCGTAATCGGGCAGGGGATTTTTAGGCTTCAAATTTTCCGGCACGCCTTCGGGATATTTTCGGATTATTGCTGTCCACGTTATATCTTGAATGAAAGAATTTTTGCTTATGTTGGGCGAGATGCCGTTGCCCGAACGGTAACGCACTCCGGCTAAAGGCAAAATGTCTCCGTATTCCGTCGCGTCAATTAAAATTTTGTAAGCAATTTCTTTCACGCCGTCAGGGGTCTGAACGCTTACGCGCCTTTCATTATTATCAACGCTGATTATATTTGCATGATAAAGAATATCAGAGCTTGCGGCCATTTCTTTGAGGATTTTATCTCCGACTGAAGGCTCAAAGGCTTTCCCGTGTTCCTTCCAGTACGGAGTGTTGATAGATTTTTTCATGCCGGAATAATATTTTTTCACGCGGTCTATAAATTCTTTGTAAATTCCGCTCTCGATACGGCTCATGTCGTCCATTGTCGAAACGCCTGCCGCAGTTGCCTGCCCTCCCAGCATGTAAGTCGGCTCGACGATTAAAACGCTCATTCCCATTCTTGACGCTTGAATGGCCGCCGCAGTTCCCCCCGTGCCTCCGCCTGCGATGACAATATCATAACCTGCTAAAAATTTTTCAGCGTAAGCATTGGTCGATGAAAGAATAATAAAAATTGCGATTAATAAAAATTTTTTTCTAAGCATATTAAATTTTAAGAAACCAAGAAGTTTTTTTACCTCCTACTTCCTACTTCCTACCTCCTACTTAATTATTCAAAATGTAAGGCGTTACTATCATAACAGCCTGAGTTTTATTATGCTCGTTGTTTTTCCATTTGAACAGCTCGCCGAACAGCGGAATATCTCCCAAGATAGGAAATTTTGCCTCCGTCGTGATTTGTCCGTCCTGATGAAGTCCGCCGATAACAAACGGCATACCGTCGCGCACACGGATTTTTGTTGTAACGTCACGAGTTGTCGTTTGAATATTTCCGTCCGTGTCTTTGCCGAGATAGTCGCCCGTCTTGATATTAATGTCGAGATAAACATAGCCGTTCTCTTCGATTCGAGGCGTGAATTTAAGTTCCGGGCCTACCTCCTCGCTTCCCCATTCGACGTTTCCTTTTTCATTAAATCCTTTGCTGTATAAAACTTTCTGTTTTAAGTCTATTGTAGCTTCTTGACCATCAATGGCAATGACAGACGGATTAGCGATCGTTCTGCCCTTGCTCTTATTTTCAAGAGCCTTAAGAGTGCCTGTTATGTATCTGTCAAAATTTGAACGCCCCAGCGAATACGTCCGATCAACATACTCGATCGAGCCGGCAGTGCTTTTCGGATCGCTTGTGAATGTCCACTTATCATAAACTGCGTTAATTGCAATCTGAACGTCTTGCGTTGCCGAGTCGTTAAATTCAAAAATGCTCGCCCTTATCAGCACTTGACGCGCAGGAACGTCAAGTCGCGTTATTGCTTCCTCGACCTTCCGCATTTTTGCAGGATTAGTGTTGATATGTACGGTCCTCATTCGCTCGTCCTGAGTGTATTCTGCGTCCGTCAGTCCCGTTAAATTTTTCAGCATCGTATTAAACTGCGCTAAATCAGCGTATGCAATCCTGAACGATTTTATTTCGCTCTTGCCTGAAAGTTTCGAGAGGCTGTCGCGAGTCCCGAACGCTATCGTATTCACGCCGGCAGGGTAACACGTCAAATCATACTGATTCATTAAATAATTAATTAATTCTTCGGCTTCAATCCCCACAAGCGACATGCTCAAAGTTATATCCTTAGAACCTGTTTAGTTTCTCTTAAAGTTATGATATAATTTCTTCAAAAATACTGAAGGAGACAAATAAATAATGAGACAGCCATACCCGAGTGATATTACCAGAGAACAATTCGAAGAAATAAGGCCTATTTTAGAA
>JAFSXR010000028.1 GCA_017443985.1 Synergistaceae bacterium | reverse complement strand
TTTCCGCCGTATTCATCAGCAACGCTCAGGAACATTATATTAGCGGCAGGCTTTACCGACAAAACCGGAGGCGCGTCCGAAAGTCCGCACACAGCAGCACCGGCCCGGCGTTTTACTATTAAGTGGCTTCCGCCCGGCGCAACAACGGCTCTTCCGGCTTTCAAACTCAAACCGTCAAAACCTTCTACAACTTCTATTTCAGACGTGTCATTTAATCTTTTTGCAAAAGAAGGCGTAAATTCTTTTGGCATATGCTGAGTTATTACTATAGGCACGGGAAATTTTTTAGGAAGTTTAGGAATTAATTCGCTTAAAGCCATCGGGCCTCCCGTTGACGAAGCTATAGCTACAATATCAATCCGGCCCGTGCTGATAGGAGGGGTCATGCGCCTAAAATCCGGAGCAATGGGCAAAGTTCTCGGAGCCGGTTTGGGTGCGCCGAAAATTCCCGGACGCGCTATAACTCTGGCTGTGCTCGCGGCTATTACCTTATTAATTAAATCTTGGCCTATGTCCCTGATATTAAGTGAAATTGTCCCCGAAGGCTTGCCGATGAAGTCAACGCAGCCGAGTGCCAGTGCCCTCATTGTCGTTTCGGCACCGCTCTGCGTCAAAGAACTCACCATTATTACGGGGAGAGGCTTCGTTTTCATTATTTCTTCAAGTGCTTTGAGCCCGTCCATGTTCGGCATTTCAACGTCCATAGTAACAAGGTCGGGATTAAGAGTTTTTATCTGAGCTAAAGCGTCTTTACCGTCCCGTGCTGTTCCGGCGACCTCAATTCTGGGATCGGAGTTTAGAATGTCGCTGATAAACTGACGCATTAAAGCACTATCGTCTACTACAAGTACCCTGATCTTTCCATTTGGGGGCATTATAGATCTTCTGCTGTCATTTATAACGGCAACAGATTACACCCTCCTTTCTGCCTTATGTAAAAAATTTTTAATAATCATTTTAATTCTAATCTCAACCATAATTATAACGTCATAATTTTAATTTTTAATTTATCTTTTTTCATCTTCTGCAAATAAACTTTTTGTCAGCCTGCGCAAAAATCCTCCCATTCCGCCGGCCTGTTCTGGGACAATCTCGCGCCTCACTTCAATTCCCTCGAATAATCTCAAAACTTCTCCGGCTAAATTTCTTACGCATATTCCTGCGTTTGAATCCGGGTCAGTCCTGTAAAAAATTTTACAATTTTTAACTGATCTGTTAATCACGTCATCTTTTAAGACATAGCCGAGATATGAAGGGGCATTTCCTAAAAACTGCATTGAAGCGAGCCTTATTCTTTCAGCGACTTCAGCGGCCTCTCTGCTGCTCCCTGCCATGTTCACTACTAACATTAAGCCCGTGCCGTTTGCGCCTCCTGCCCATGCCGCCGCGCCCAGAGATTTTATAACGCCGTAAGCGTCCCTTATACTCGTTGGCTCAGGAGTTGTTACTAAGATCGTAGCTTCTGAGGCATAAGCAAATGACAGCGCACCTTTGTGAATACCTGCGCCAGCGTCCATGATGACATAATCGGCAGTTTCATCGAGTGCGGACAATGACGCAAAAAGCCGGCCAAGTTCCGTGTCGTCCATGTCTGCAATTTCTTTAATACCGACTCCGCCCGGCAATAAAGCAACTCCGCCGTTCTCGCGTTCTGCACGGCCTGAAACTCTAAAATGCACGAGGACTTCGCTCAAACTTCTTGAGCCGTCAAGTAAATGCGAGATGTTCCACTTAGCGTTTTTAACTCCGCATAAAATGTCAAGATTGGCCATGCCTAAATCAGCGTCAATTAAAACTACGCGCTTCCCAAAATCCGCGAGCGCGAATGAAAGCCCGGCTGAAATATTGCTCTTCCCTACCCCGCCTTTTCCGCTCAAAACAGAAAGAGTATGAAGTCTCGGAGGAGTCCTGTTAATGTCTTTCTCTACCATTTTTCTAAGTTCTCCTGCCTGATCAGACCTGCCTCGAAAATCAGAATAATTTGACATTTTAATAACGCTTCCGTTCTTCTTCAGGTTTCATTAGAAATTCGGCTATGCGAATCCCTTCAGCCGTCTCTATATCTTTCGGGACGTTCTGTCCGACCGTCAAAAAAGATACAGGACAGCCCATAACCTGCTGTATATTAAAAATTGAGCCGCATGAAATAGTCTCGTCAAGTTTTGTAAATAATAAATGTGAAACAGGAATGTCAGGTATATGTTCAACTACGTCAAGCATGTCTCTGTATTTCATGTTTGCCGCTAAAACTAAATGCACAGCGTCGGGATTAAAAGCATTATAAAGATTTACGTACATGTCCATGCTTTTTTTATCGCGCTGGGAGCGGCCCGCAGTGTCGAGCAAAATTATATCGGAATTTTCGTGATTATCGACTATTCCGGGTATCGTAGAAATATCAAAAATAATTTCAACGGGAACTCCTAAAATTCTTGCGTAAGTCTTTAACTGTTCGACGGCGGCTATTCTGTAGGTGTCGCTTGTGAGCAGCAAAACTCTTTTATGTTCCCAAAGAGCTTTTATTGCCGCAAGTTTCGCTATAGTCGTAGTCTTGCCGACTCCGGTCGGGCCTATCAGCATAATTCTGCGGCCTCCTATAGCGTCTCCGCCGTTATCGCCTGCACATTCAATCCGCGAAGCCAGCCACTTAGTAAAAGAAAATTTTCTGTTCCTGTCTTTTGATTTCATGATTGAAAAATCTGCTAACAATTTTCTGATATATTTTTCGTCAACTTCAGAGGCCCTTAATTTTTCTTCGATTTCGGCATTTTCCGACGCAGGCATAATCCCGGCCTGAAAGCCCGTATTTCTTGACGGTGCTGACATGCTCACGTTATTAGCGTTATTATTTGCGTTCATGCTCATGTTTTCGACGGCGGTCAATCTTTGAAGCAAAAAGTCTATCCTGTCAGCAAGCGCGCCGACCTGCTCTTTTAATATTTTCGCGTCATCGTTGCTCATGCCTCCCGAAGAAGTTTGCGATTGAGGCTGGGGCTGATAATTATTTTGCGTCATGAACTGCTGAGGCGCAGGGATAACGGGTTCCTGCATGGGCGGAGCAGGTTTTGTGGTCAGGCCGTAAGCATTTCTCAAGCCTTCGGGGGAAATTTTGACATTTTCAGTCATATACCCCTCGTCGCCTAAATCAGCAGCAGGCATTAACGGGGCCGACGGTGCTGAAGGTGCAGGAGGGATACCGCCGCGCTCTTTGATTTCTAAAAGTTTTTGAAACGCAATTAAATTTTCGCGCCGCGTGTCGTCGTCCATCGTTGAAATTGTTGACGAGGCCGACGAAAAATTATTCTGTCTTTTTACCGGCTGGGGCTTGGGCGTATCGTCCTCAAGTATTCCGGCAGTAACACGCAGCACGGAACGCTGAAAGAGCCCTAAAACTCCTCCCTCTTTTACCATTTGAGACGAAAGTATAACGGCATCGCGCCCCAGTCGTTCTGAAGCAAGCCGCAACGCTTCCGCGTCATCTTTTGCTGTAAATGTTATTTGATTCGTTACTCGCATATTTTATTCCACCATTCCGGCCGTCTTTATTTGGACACCGTGAACTACCTCATTATACGATACCACAAAAATATTTGATATTGAGCCCTCGATTAAACGCCTGACTATTAATCTTACATCAGGGTGGACGAGCAAAACCGGCGGAAGATTTTTGACGACCAGCTCCTCCATCGCTCTTGAGATAGCTGAAATCATTTTCTGGACTTCACGGGGGTCTAAATTTAACTGCCAGCCTCGTGTTAAATCTCCGTCAACTCCGGCCATAATTTTTTGCTCCCAGTTCGGCGAAAGAGTGAACGCCGTAATAATTCCGTCAGGCCCCTGAATTTTTAATGATATTAAACGCGCTAATGACTCTCTTGCACGTTCGGTCAGGAAGTCAACGCTTCGGGACATCTTTCCGTAGTCGGCAAGAGCCTCGAAAATCGTTACTAAATCCCTAATCGGAATTTGCTCGCGGATTAAATTCTGCAAGACCTTCTGAATTTCCCCTAAAGTCAACGAAGCTAAAAGCTCGCTTATAACCGCCGGGGCTGTTTCTTTTACCATGTCCGTTAATTTCTGAACTTCCTGACGGGTTAATAATTCCGCTCCGTTCTTTCTGATTACTTCGGATAAATGCGTTGCTAAGACCGACGGAGCGTCAACGACCGTGTAGCCCATCGCTTCGGCTTTATCGCGGAGGTCGGGAGAAATCCACAACGCAGGGAGCCCGAACGCCGGTTCTTTAGTCGGAACGCCGATTAAATCTTCTTCAACGCCGCCGGTGTTCATTGCAAGATAATGATCAGGCAAAAGTTCTCCGCGCCCGGCCTCTGCTCCCTTGACGCGCAAAATATATTCAGTCGGTTTAATCTGAATGTTGTCTCTAATGCGTATCGGGGGCACGACAATTCCCATTTCGAGGGCCATTTGTTTTCTTATTGTGCCTATTCTGTCGAGCATGTCTCCGCCCTGCGCCGGGTCAATCAATGGGATTATTGCATAGCCTATTTCTGCCTCCATAGGCTCGACCGTCAATAATTTCATAACATCATCAGGCGATACGGGCTCAGCCTTAGGCTGTTCTGCTGAAGGTGTGCCCGGTGCCGCTGCCGCTCCTGCTGTTCCTGCTCCGGCTTGGCCTGATTGAGCTTGAGGTGTTCCGGCGGCCTGCTCTTCTGCCGTGATTGCTTGAACGTTAGCTTCTCTGCTGACGGTGTAGCCTAGAAAGCCCATTAAAAATGAAAGCGTTACGAACGGAACTGTCGGAAGTCCGGGAATTATTCCAAGCGACATCAACATAGCCGAAGCAATATATAAAGGCCGGGGGTATCTGGTAAACGAGTTAATTAAGTCCGGGCCAAGCTCTGAAGAAGCCGCCGCCCTCGTAACTATAACGCCCATAGCCGTTGACATTAAGAGAGCCGGGATCTGTCCGACTAAGCCGTCCCCGACCGTCAATAAGCTATAGTGTGCCGCCGCGCCTGCCGCGTCCATGCCGCGCATAAAAATTCCGATTGAAAGTCCGCCTATTATATTTATAGTGGTGATTATTAATCCGGCTATAGCGTCGCCTTTAACGAATTTCGACGCACCGTCCATAGCTCCGTAAAAATCTGCTTCTCTTTGAATGTCCTGCCGTCTTTGCTTCGCTCCCTGCTCGTCAATTAAGCCTGAGTTCAAGTCCGCATCGATTGACATCTGTTTGCCGGGCATAGCGTCAAGCGTGAACCTTGCGGCAACTTCCGCGACACGCTCCGCGCCCTTCGTGATGACTAACATCTGAATTATTACGAGTATCAGGAACATGATTATTCCGACGACGTAATTTCCGCCGACGACAAAATTTCCGAATGCGTTTATTAATTCTCCGGCGTTTCCGTAAAGCAAAATTAACCGCGTTGTCGAAACGTTAAGCGACAATCTGAACAAAGTCGAAATTAATAGCAGCGTTGGAAAAATTGAGAGGTCTAATGCCCTTTTCACATAGAAGGTTACGAGCAAAGTAACTACTCCGAGCGTTATGTTCATGGCCAGCAAAATATCTATCAGCCACGTCGGAAGAGGCACGACCATCATAATTATAATGAGCACCATTAAGAGAGCTACGCCGATATCGGAATAGCTCTGAACTTTTTTTCGCATTGTACCAACGCCTGCGGCACTCACTGCTTCAGCCAAATAAAAATCCTCCGTTCTTTAAGACTGAAAATTATTCTGTATTTTACACGAAAAATTAAAATAATTCTTCATGGCTGACTGATATAATTTTCATGCTCGATTAAAAAAAATAAATTTCAGGAGAAAAATTAAAACATGGAAGAAAATAATTCTTGTACGATACATGTTGTGCTTTTTTTTGCGTTGTGCATAGCTTTGTGCTCCGGAGTGTGGTACGGGCTTCACGTCCTTGAAAGCTACCGCGAGGAATACGATTTTATCGTCAACGAGCGCGATAATTTTTCAACCGTCATGGAGAGCCTGAGAAACAAAAATAAAACTCTCCAGAGCATAAATAATCTTAACTTGGGCGATGTCGGAACTGAGGCGGACGGTTTAGATTTTTACGCCCGTGTTAGAGAATTAATCGAAGAAAATTCTATGAACATGATTTCAATGTCCGCAAACGACAACAACGTACTGACTCTGAAACTTCAAGGCAATTATTATTCGCTCGTTCACCTCTTTGCGGATTGGCGGGAGATGCCTTTTGCGTCGCGCATTACGTCATTGAGAATTGCCCGGGACGCTCAAGCCCCTTCAGATTTTGTAGATGTCGATGTAACGCTGGAGGCGTGGCAGAACAAATGAACGTATTGCTTGATAGTTTTACGGAATTTTGGGAAATTCTTACCGGAGTTTTCGATGACAACAGGGCAAGATTAATTCGCCTGTCGTGTTTTACCCTTCTTGCTTTCGGCGTGGCGTGGGCTGCCATAAATTATTTCAAAGCCGACAGAATTTCTGACACTGACGTTGAATTTTATTCGCCTTCCCAGCGCGAGGCACGCGGAGACAGCGTGGCATTGAAAAAAATGGCTGACCTTGTGCACACCGTTCAAGAAATGAAGCAGGGCGGTGAAGCAATCGCAGCAGCAATAGCCGCAAGACATTCAAAGCCTTTTAATATTGACGGCTATAACGAAATGGGATTAGAAAATCTCGGAGAGGGCGGAGAAATTCTTTCGCAGGGCGACTCAACTATACAAATTCCCGGAGAAACTTCACCGGGCGAGCCTGAAATTTTAGTCAAGGCCGTAATGCTTTCACAAAAAACTGCGCGGGCCATTATAGACACGGCGACGGAAAAAAATAAAATTATTAAACGCGGCGAAAATATTGAAGGCTTCGGGCGCGTAACAAGGATAAGATCAAAAGGAATAACAGTCAGAATAAACAGGCAGGACGTTGATTTTAATATTGCCGCATTTCCAAAGGCCGCAATGAATAAAAAAGACGAAGCGAAAAAAACTAATTTAGGCGTGGAAGAATTTTTATTTGAGGGTACGGTGCCTAAGGACAGCCCATTAGCTCCGACGACCGAGAAAACGTCAAATTAATTTTTCCATTGCTCCCATTTTTCGAGAGCAAATTTTAATCTTCTCTCAAGCCTTTCAAAGGCTTCGACCTCTGTTAAAGTTCTTATGCCGTAAAGAGCTTCGGCCAATGCGCCCGACATTGACGCAGTAGCGTTAGCCTCTCCGCCCAGCGAAATCGCTTTGCGTACAGCGTCCTCAAAATTTTCGGCCTCAAGAAAAGCAATTAAAGCCGCTGATACCGTCTCCGGAGCCGAAGTCATAAAATTGAAATCGTGGCGAATTTCGTCAAGAGTTTTTGAAAGTGTCATGCCTGTTTTTTCTTCAAAATACTTTTTTATGTCGGCTTTCTCTTTTTTCATGCGCATAAGAAAAACCATTCCCGCCATTGCACGCGCATAATTAACGCCCGTTTCGTTTTTATGAGTAACGCTCGCGGCGATCCCTGCGAATTTCTCAACGTCCTCAAGATTATCAAAGGCCCAAGCGATCGGTGAGACTCTCAAGGCTGCTCCGTTGCTCTCTGAATTATAAGGGAATGACTTTTCGACGTGTATCCACGCATAAAATCTTCTGCCGTAATGAATTTTTTTTAATTCTTTTCCGAGAGTCTTCATCCAGTAAATTACTTCGTGCTTAAATCTTCCGTCTGAAAAATTTTTTTCATGCGCGGGCATAACTCGCATCAAGGCTTCGGCAACTGCCAAAGTCATTACGCTGATTTCAGTGCCACAGGAATTTTCAGTGAAAAGAGGAAAATCCGCATCAGCTTTTTCACTGTGATACGGACTCCCGATTATATCTCCGGCTATTGCGCCGAGCATGAATTAATTTGCCCTCCAAACTTCCCATTTATTGAGGGCGTTCAATAAAAATTCATCGAGCTTGGGCAAAATCATTTTATTAATTTCGTCAGGTATTCCGTATGCCCCTTCGGCGATCGAGGCAGCTATTGCCGTGAGGGTGTCAGAGTCTCCGCTTAATGAAACAGCGCAGCGCAGGACATCTTCAAAATTTTCGCCCTCCATAAAAGCCGTTATGGCTTCGGGGACTGTCTGCTGACAAGATTCGATGTGATGATAATTCGGCCTTATTTCGTCAAGCGTCCGCGTTAGATCATAATAATATTTTTCGCTGATGTAATGTTTTATTTCGGCTTTGCTCTTTCCCTTCCGCGCTAAAAAAATTGCCGCTGCCGTAGCCTGCGCTCCTTTTATGCCTTCGGGGTGATTATGAGTAACACGCGAACTCACCGCCGCAAATCTTTCAACGTCTTCGAGATTATCAAACGCCCACGCGACAGACGAAACTCTCATGGCTGAACCGTTGCCCCATGAGTTATAAGGCTTAGGTATTCCGCTGCTGAAAAGCCAATCATAAAATCTTCCTCCGTAGCCCGCGTTCGGATATTTTTTTCCAAAAGCCCGCATGGATTTTATGACGTAGTGCTTAAATTCCGCCTCTGAAGTTTCGTCGCCCTTCTTAGGCATCGCGCACATCAAAGCGTCAGCCACAGCTAATGTCATTACAGTATCGTCAGTGTAGCTGGAAGCGTCTGACACTAAAGGATATTTTCTGCTGTATGCTGTTTCTCTATTGTTATCAAATTCAAACGGACTTCCGACAACATCTCCGACAATAGCTCCTAACATTATTAACCCTCGAACGGTTTTACGCCTTTCACAGCGTCGGCCGGATAAATTCTCGAATTATTATTATCAATGTCGATTAAAACGTATTTATCGTTGCCCATTCCAAGTTCTTTCATGTAGGAGAGCTGCCGAAGTCCGTGCCGCGATGTCATTCTTTCAACAAGGGCTGCGCGGTCTTTTTCCGAAAGGGCAAAAATTAAATCAACGCATGCCGAATCAACCGCAAGAATATCGAGCGATGCAAGTATGCCGACGTTCGGAGTTACAACAGGCTCAGCGGCAACGCCCTCGCAGTCGCACGAGACTGACATATTGCGCATGACGTTAATATACGCGACATTCTTCCCGAAATAATCTATAGTGGCCTTTGTTGATTCTGCGATGCGCTCCATAAATTCTTCTTTTGCTATGTCCCACTGGTCAGGCTGTCCGGGGGTCGTGTGGATCATGGCCTTTCCGATTCGTCCGTCAGCACAGCCGATGCCGATATTTTTATTCGAGCCTCCGAAACCGCCCTGCACGTGTCCTTTGAAGTGAGTTAAGGCTAAAAGGGAATCATAATTCAAAAGATTAACGCCGACTGACATTTCTTTGAACCAGTTGCCGCCCTTGACGGGTAATAACGCCGTGCCGTGTTCGTCAAGAATATCGACATTCGCAAAATCCCAGCCGTTAATTTTAAGCGTCTCCCTGTGCTGCTCGGTCGTGTAGCGGTCGCCGTCATAATATGAATTTGTCTCAACAATTTTCGCGCCGGGCAAATCTTTTTCAATTAGGCTTTTAACCCACGCTCTAGGGATAATATTCGGGCCGTGTGGTTCGCCGGTGTGAAGTTTAATTGCAACTTTGCCGGTGATGTGCTGATTAATCTTTGAATAAATTTTTCTGAGTCCTTCCGCAGAAAGATCGCGTGTGAAATATACGATCGATTCATTTCCGCAGCGTTTTTCGTATGGAACGTATTTATCTCCGTCTTTTCCCGGTACCATGAAAAAATCCTCCAGTGTATAAAAATTAAATGAGGTAAAGCTGGCGCGCTTGAGGAGAGTCGAACTCCTGACCTACGGCTCCGGAGGCCGTCGCTCTATCCACTGAGCTACAAGCGCATTTCAAGTAGGAAGTAAATTATTTTTGCCACTAACTTAATTTTATTAATTATATCATGCTAAAAAATTAGTAGTTGTTTTTTCATAAAAATTACTGTAGAATTTCTAAGTAAATTTAATTATAACGAGGTGATTTTTTGAAAAAGTCATTTTTAATTTCAATTTTCGTTTTAATTGTTTTCACTCTTCCCGCTATGGCAATAACCGAACATGAATTTAAGCAAATCTGCCGCTCAGGTTCAGTTCAAGAACTTCAAGCCGCGATCGCCAGTGAAAAGAATTTTGCAACACTGCGTTTTCATGAGATGGACACGCCGCTCATAATTGCCGCTGAAAAAGCAAGAAACCCGGAATTTCTGAAACTAATCATTAAAGCCGGTGTTGATGTAAATGCTTTCAATGAAGACGGAGAAACTGCTTTACTCGAAATTATGGACGAGCCTGTAAATCTTGAGTGTGTCAAAGTGCTTTTAGATAGTGGAGCAAATCCCAATCACAAAGACGAGGACGGTAAAACGCCATTAATGAAAGCTCTTGACGATAATCTTCCGGCCGACGTCATTAACGCTCTTCTTGACGCAGGAGCAGATGTTAAGCTAAGAGACCGCAAAGGCCGCGATATTTTTCATTACGCTAAGAAAGCATACGGGCTTCAGGGTACGGAAACGATGAAGCGCATTGAATCATTAGCGAAATAGTTTCTATTACGGAAGGAGTTTTTTTCATGAAGAAATATTTATCATTTGTATTTGTGTTCCTCATGGCTGCGTTGCCGGCTTGGGGGGGCAGTCGTATTTTTATTCTTTCTCGTCGGGCGACCTTCTCGACACGACAGCGACAGTTACTTACGGATTAGGGCGAATTGATTTCAGCGGCGGCGTTCCGACACCTACAGTCCTTACGTCCGGCGACTCAAAATCAATCACAGTCGGCTCATTCCCTCGCAACGGAAAAACTTATCTCTACTCGAGCAAAACAGACAAGAAAAATACATCAGCAACACAAAGCACGACGACCTACACTGTATATGACCCTGACAAGCCGTTGAACGATCAGATAAGCACGGCTCAAGCTCATGATTTAGTTGTAAATATCAGCAACAACATTTCGATTGACATTGCTTTGCCTCCTGATGACAAAAACGGAATGATTTATGTCATTGACAACAACGCAACGCTTATGCGCTATGACCCGTTGACATGGACTTCAACCTCGCAGGCACTCCCGACAGGTTATGACCAGCATAAATTAGTTTCTCTTGCTCCTGACAGCTGGAACTATCTTTATGTATGGAGCTCAAAGAAAACTAATGTAAGTGCTGACGGTTCTTATACGCCTGTCAGCAGCGATATTAATGTTTATGATAGAGACAGTCTTAAAAAACTCGCAACATTTTCAAATGTGAGAACGGGCTTTGATACAACTAAACAGAAACCCGATGATCCTGAGAAAAAGTCAAGTTTTGAAATGGGACGCGGACTTGTCTATATTGCAGATAAGTTTATAGCTTTCGTTGCTTATGACAGTGCAGATGTCAACTCGGCGCATATTGTAAAAATTGATGAAAATCAAATTCCAACGTTAGGCGACAAGGCAGCAAGCGTCCTTATCTCAAGTGCTGATATTGGAGAAAGAAATATTGACATCGAGTCTCCTATGCCCGACTTAAACGGCGGAATTTATTTTGAGGCTTACAGCCGCGACGCAGACCCCAATAACATAACAACTAGGGACAGTTATGTTTTTCACTGGGACGGCAGCACCAAAAAACTTGTCTCTCTCGACGTTAAAAACGGCAAAGCTAACGGCGAACTTGTTATTGCTGGTGGAACATACAAGGGGAACATAATGGTTTATCAGCCGACTTCAACGACTTCAAACGATAAAATAAATACTTATCTTTGGAACGGCTCTACATCTACTGTTACTCATCAAATTGATAATGGAAATATTGTGGGCGTTGAAATTGAAAAGCCTTTCTCCGACGGCGCAACAGGGCTTTACTTCATGGCCGAGAGAAAAATTACAAATGTCCCTACTGGCAAACAGCCGTATGAAGCGGACGCTCTTTGGTGGTGGAGAGCCCCGAACGTGGCAGTAAAAGAAGTTTTAGAATCAACCTCAGAGCTTGAAGTCGAAGCTCCCGAAATGGATACAAGCAACGGCTTTTATTTTGTAAGTGCTTCAGCTGACATTAATGCGAGTGCAAATCCTCCAACAGGCACAACTACGATGACAATGCATTATTGTGTGAACGGCACTGCAACGACTGTTACGGGGCTTGGAACTTTTAATGTTCCTCCTTCAACATTTAAGCAAAACCCTGCCGACCCTTACGCGACACCGCAGGAAATTTTGCAGAACGAATTTATATTGCTTTCTGATAATGAATACGATTTGCTTTTTGCCGGAGCAGGCCCTGTCGGCGGAAACTTTAAGCTGACTGTATTCAACTACTCAAACAAGGACGCAAGGCCCTTGACTGCAAGCGATATAATTCAGCCAATTTTCACTGACAAGGACATGGGCGGTTATGCTGACATGGCAGGCGCACAAAAATTCACTGACGCAACCAACAGCAGTGTTATAGGTAGTTCAGGCGGCGGCTGTGATTCAGGCTTTGGAATTTTATCGGCAGGCTTGCTGTTGATATTGGCTCTGAAGAAGAAGATCTAAAGATTTTTACAACGTCTAAAAAATTTACATAAAACATTTTTTCTAAGCAGTTCTCAAAAATTTATTGGGGGACTGCTTTTTTAATTCCTTATCATAATTAAAAATAAATCCCTTAATTTCTTTGCTATAATAAATTTCACGAGGGGCCGATAGGCGAGACAGGGCACCTATGCGGGTAATCCTCCTGTAGAAAGTAGGCGAATTTTTCATGGCTAAAAAGAAGCCTAAAAGCCGAAAAAGGACAGTGAGGAAATTGATCCGCAAAATCGTAATTTTCTTCACTGCCCTCGCTTGGCTGATGGAATTTGTCCTCTCAGCTATTCAACTGTGGGATAGATTCTTCGGTTAAGTCGGTATTTTAATTTTTACCAATTAGGGAGCAACTCCCCTCAATGTTGCCCCTATTTTATCACAGCTAAAATAAATCCCTAAAGTTCTTTTCTGTTACTTCGGTCATTAAAAAAATAAAATATTTTTATCGTGTATTTTTATCGTGAGACTTCAAAAAAAAAATCGAGTCTTTAAATTTTTATTCTGCACCGTAAAATTTCATGGTAATTAAAAAAATTAGAACTTTTTGTAGTAGTAAATGTAGTGGTAAAAAATTTTTTTCTTGAATTTTTGAACGGAACGAAAATATTTTAGCATAAAATTTTTATTCGCCGGAATAATATAAAAGCGGAGAATTTTATATAAAACCCTCCGCTTAAATTTCACGAAAAAATTTTTACAAGCAAATTATTTTCCTGCTAAATATTCGTTCATGCTCGCGGCTGCGCGTCTGCCCTCGCCCATAGCAAGAATGACTGTAGCCGCACCGAGAACTATATCTCCGCCCGCCCAGACTCTGGGAATATTTGTGCGCTGATTTTCATCGACGATGATATTTCCGCGTTTGTTGACTTCAAGGTCAGGGGTTGTCTGTTTCATTAACGGGTTTGATTCATTGCCAAGCGCAACGACGGCCGCGTCAATTTCCAAAACGTGTTCAGTTCCCGGAATTGCGACGGGTTTCCTGCGTCCTGAAGCGTCGGGCTCGCCGAGCTCGTAGTTTAATAATTCAACGCCGGTTAATTTTCCTTTCTCGTCTCCGATAAATTTTGTCGGGTTCTCAAGGAAGTGGAAGTCTACGCCCTCTTCGATAGCATGGGCGACTTCTTCAGCTCTTGCCGGCATTTCCGCACGTGTTCTTCTGTAGACGCAGTAAACTTTTTCAGCACCGAGCCTCAAAGCCATTCTTGCGCCGTCCATTGCGACGTTGCCGCCTCCGAAAACTGCAACGCGCTTCGCGTCATAAAGCGGTGTGTCCGCGTGTTCGCGGTCGTATGCTTTCATTAAATTGGCACGTGTTAAATATTCGTTTGCGCTGAAAACACCGATTAAATTTTCTCCGTCAATTCCTAAAAATTTCGGGAGCCCTGCGCCTGTTCCGATAAATGCTGCGTCAAAGCCCTCGCGGTCTAATAACTGCTCAAGCGTCTCCGTGCGTCCGACAAGGAAACTTGTTTTGAACTCAACGCCCATTTTCTTTAAGTTCTCGACTTCTTTAGCTACGATTTCCTTCGGAAGCCTGAACTCGGGAATGCCGTAGACCATAACGCCGCCGGTTTTCTGGAAAGCCTCGAAAACTGTAACGCTGTGTCCTGCTCTGCGAATGTCAGCCGCAACGGTGAGACCTGCCGGGCCGGAGCCGATGACCGCAACTTTTTTGCCGGTGTCAGGAGCAGGAGTCGGGACTGTAATTTTATTGTTAGCTCTCTCCCAGTCGGCGACAAAACGCTCAAGCCTTCCGATAGCTACGGCTTTTTCGGGGGACTTCATCATCTTTCCGACGGTGCAGAAACTCTGGCACTGTTTTTCCTGCGGACATACGCGGCCGCAAATTGCAGGAAGTAAATTTGTCTGCTTGATCGTATCGACTGCCGCCTTGTAATCTCCATTCTGAATGCACTTAATAAATTCAGGTATCGGAACTCCGACAGGACAGCCTTTTTTGCAAGGCGCACCTGCGCACTGAATACAACGGTCAGCCTCGACTCTTGCCTGCGTCTCCGTGTAGCCCAAAGCAACCTCGCCCATCTCGTGAGCTCTCTGAATGGGATCGCGTGAAGGCATTTCCTGCGGAGGTATCGCGGTTCTGTCTTTAGGCGTTAAAGTTTTACCCTCTAAATCTTTCCAGAGCTTTTCGGCCTCAGCCTGAAGCATCTCTGTAGTTTTGTGTTCACTCATGATTAAGCACTCACCTTTCCTGCGTCAAGTCCAATGCGGCACTTGTGATCGGCTTCGCGTTCCTTGTCCTTGAAGGCCGTCATTCTCTGCATCATGTTGTCGAAGTCAACTTCATAGCCGTTAAATTCCGGACCGTCAACGCAGACAAACTTTGTTTCTCCGCCGACCTTTACACGGCAGCAGCCGCACATGCCCGTTCCGTCAATCATAATCGTGTTTAATGAGGTCGTAATGGGAACTCCGAACGGCCTTGCCGCAGCAACGCAGAACTTCATCATTATAGGAGGCCCGATTGAAATAATTTCGTCAACTTTTTCTTTGTCGCAGAGTTCTTTCAGCGGCTCTGTAACGAGTGCTTTGCGTCCGTATGACCCGTCATCGGTAACGACGATTAATTCGCTCGAAGCGTCTCTCATTTCGTCCTCAAAGAATAATAATTCTTTTGTCCTCGCGCCTATGACAGTAACAACTTTGTTGCCGAGTTTGTGATGAGCCTGAGCAATCGGGTGAAGCGGAGCAATTCCGACACCGCCGCCGACGCATAAAACTATTCCGTCTTTCTTCTCGATATGCGTGGGTCTTCCTAACGGGCCGACGATAACAGGAATGCTGTCGCCGACGTTGAACTTCACTGAAAGTTTGCGCGTTGTCGCCCCGACGGTCTGGAAAACGATAGCGATCCAGCCCTCTTCGGCGTTCGCGTCCGCGATAGTCAGCGGCACTCTCTCGCCCCAATCTTCATCAATCTGGAAAATAATAAACTGACCGGCTTTTCTGTTGCGAGCTATTTCGGGAGCTTCGACTTTGTAATAAAAAACGCTCTGGTCTCTTTCTCTGTCGTACGAGAGCTGGCGTTTTTCGAGTATCTTATGCAAAAAAATTTCCCCCTCATTCAAAATAAATATATTTAATTATTTTTTTTAACACGTGAAATAATAAGCCTTATTTGTTTTTAAGGCAAGAAATTTTTTTGCTTAGAATGTTAATATCATTCTGTTGATTATGGATTTGAACAGTCAAAAAATATAGCATGAAGCCGCCCTGCAAAAACTGCCCGCAACAATCTCAAGCTGTCATGTTAGAATTATTTTCAATAATTTTTATTTGGAGAAGAAATTTTGCCGGAAAAAGATATTAGCGAGAAAACTTTAATCGGATACCCGGACGTGTTCGCAAACATATTGAATGTATTTTTCAAAATCGAAGGCTTAGAGGGAAAAGTGCCGCGAGTTGAACCTGATGACCTCGAGGATATTCGAGGCTGGTCGTTTTATAAAGCATCGAATAAATTAAGAGATCAGGAACGCGACGTTGTTAAGCTCTGGAAAACCGAAGGGGTTGCGTTTTGTTTAGTTGGCATGGAAAATCAGACGAGAACGGATCGTTATATGCCTTTGAGAGTGTTTAGCTACGAGGGCGCGGACTATCGGGAACAGTTGAGCAATATAAAAAAGAAGGGCGAAAATAAACAGAAAAAATTATATCCTGTAATTACGATCGTGCTTTACTACGGAATTAAAAAACGCTGGAAAAATTATAAAAATCTTTTTGACGTTGTTAAGCCGCAAAAATGGCTCAAGCCGTATGTGAATGACTGCCATATTAATATTTTAGAGCTTGCGTGGCTGAACGAGGAGCAGGAAAAATTTTTCAGCAATGACATGCGCTTAGTGGTGCGCTATCTGCGTATGCTCAGAGAAGGAGAAAAGTTTGCGCCAGATGATACACTGCCGCTTCATTATCAAGCATTTTTGAATGCAATGCAGGCAATGACAGGTGATAAACGTTTTGACAAAATTATTCAAGAAGCCGTCAAGCTAAAAAAAGAGAAAGGAGAAAAAACTATGATACCAAGTCCGTTTGAAGTTTTTAAAAATCAAATTACTGATGAACAACGTGCAACATGGCGAAAGGAAGCTCTTGCGGAAGGCCGGGAGGAAGGCCGCAAGGAAGGCCGCAAGGAAGAGCGAAAAAGCATTTTAAGCACATTGAGAGAGCGTTTGCTGGCGCGTGGTATGTCCATTGATGAAGTTAATGAAATTCTTGCGCTTCATTAGAAAAAATTAAGGGGGAAAAATTATGACTGAATATAATTACGACAGCGCAAATGAAGCCGTAAAATTTATGAAAAAATTTTTTCACGACACTCCGCAGACTGCTATCGTTGCAGGATCGGGGCTGGGCGATATTGCCGACATGATAGAAAATAAAATTATCATTGACGCTTCGGAAATTCCTCACTGGCCGCGCTCAACGGCTCCGGGCCACGCCGGAAAAATTATCGCCGGAAAAATCAGAGGCCGTAATGTTTTCATGCTTCAAGGCCGTGTGCATTATTACGAAGGTTATTCGATGAGTGCCGTAACTTTTCCCGTGAGAGTTCTAAAAATGCTCGGAGTTAATGAGTATATCGCCACTAACGCCGCAGGAGCGGTCAATAAAAATTTCAGCGTCGGAGAAATTATCGCCGTTAAAGATCACATTAACTTAATGGGAACTAATCCCTTAATCGGTCAGAACGAGCCGCGCTGGAACGTCCGCTTCCCCGATATGACTCACGCCTATGACAAAAAAATTCGCGGTCTTCTAAAAAATTTCGGCCTTCAAGAGGGAGTTTACGCGGCATTTTCCGGGCCTTCATATGAAACTCCTTCAGAAGTGAAAATGGCCGGCATTCTGGGAGCTGATTTAGTCGGCATGTCAACCGTTCCCGAAGTCATAATTGCAAACTCTATGGGAATGAAGGTCTGTGTGCTTTCATGCGTTGCGAACATGGCCGCAGGAATCTCGCCGGTAGAACTGACCGAGCAGGAAGTTATCGACAACATGAAAAAAACTTCAGGAAAATTAGCTGACGTTATCGTTAATTTGATTGAAAAATTAAATTCAGGGGAGTGATTTTTTGTACATGAGAGCAAAAAAATTTTTATGTGAAATTATTTTTATCTTAGGCATTTTATTTTTAAGTGCTAATTCTTCATTTGCTGCTGCGTGGGTAAATTTTCCGGTGAGCTGGGACATCGGGCAGGCGTTCGCAATTTCAATAACCTCAAACGCTGATTACTCAAACCCCGTCGTTACATGGAAGGGACGAAGCATTAATCTGAACGTCGAGCAGGGAGGCGCGGGGAAAATTTCTTACGGGCTTTTAGGTTCCGACGTTCGCAACACTAAGCCGGGAAATTATGATATTTTATTCGAGTTCGTACAGGGCGGAAAAAAATATAAAGCGTCCGGCACAATTACTCTCAACGAAAGAAAATATCCGCAGGAAAAATTAACCGTAAGTCCCAAAATGGTCAATCCCCCTAAAAAAGAATTAAAAAGAATACGCGAAGAGTCAAAAGCCATCAGCGCGGCCCTTAGAACTATGACGACCGTGCGACGCTGGACGACTCCTCCGCAGCCTCCGCTGGCAAATATAACTTTAACAAGCCATTACGGCTTTCAGCGCGTTTATAACGGCGTGCCTAGAAGCGGCCATAACGGCGCAGATATTCGGGCAGCTAATGGGACTCACGTCCGCGCACCGTTCGCAGGCACTGTAATTTTAACAGGCTTTCACTATTACGCAGGGGGGAGCGTCTATATTGACTCAGGCAACGGAGTTATTACGGCCTTCTTTCATCTGAATGAAATTAACGTCAAAAAGGGCGATAAAGTTGAAAAGGGACAGATTGTCGCAAAGAGCGGGAGCACCGGAAGAGTTACGGGCCCGCACCTTCATTACAGTTTAATTTTAGGCGGACAGTTCGTCGATCCGATACCGCTGCTTTCAACAAGCATAACTCAAATGCTCAAAAAAGGGACGCAGTCGCAGGTTAATAGCCTATAAAAAATTTTGCAGTTTGACAAAATTAAAAAGCAAGTGTATTTTATGCACTATCCCAAGCCGGAGTGGCGGAATGGTAGACGCAGTGGACTCAAAATCCACCGGGGGCAACTTCGTGGGAGTTCGAATCTCCCCTCCGGCACCATTAAAATTAAATCAGGAGCGAAATTTTATGCCAAACAAAAAATCCGCTGAAAAACGGGTAATTACGTCGGAGCGCAATAGACTTTATAATAAGTATTGGATATCAAGATGCAAGACTGCTGTCAAGGGTTTGATTGCGGCAGTAGAAGCAGGCAATAAAGATGAAGCAGTTAAGACCTTTAACTTAGCTCAGAGCGTCATTGATAAGGCAGTAGTTAAAGGCGTTATGCACAAGAACACGGCCGCGAGACGCAAGGAATTAATGTCGCGCCGAATGAAGGCAATGGAAGCCTAAAAATTAACTTCACACACTGAAATAATTAAAGTCCCCTTTGTGGCAGATCACAAGGGGGGATTTTTTTAACTCAAAAATTTTCAAAAAATTTCATAAACTTGCTCAAATACTTTTTTTTATATATAATCGCACAAAAATATATTATAAAATGCTTTTATGTATTGGAGGTATTTTTTATGTCGATAGCTAATAATATAAGACTGTATAGAAAAAAAGCAGGGCTGACTCAAATTCAGCTGGCTGAAGATATGGAAATTTCTATCGCTACGTTAAGGAGGTGGGAAGCCGGCGAGACAACACCGACAGGCTCAAGGATAGAAGAACTTGCACGCCGTTTAGACGTTTCGCCGGAGGATATCGTTGCCAGCAATGAAATAAAAAAGCAAAGCGACTCGGCATCAAAAGTAAATAACGGAATGTTAGTTTTTGAAAACGGAGGCACGCGGGTTGAACTTCCGCCGACTGAAAAAGGTTACGAAATTTTCAATCAGCTTGTCCAGCAAATAATAAAAAAATAAAAAAAATTAGGAGATAAAAATTTTTTTATTCCTAGCTCCTAATTCTTAGCTAATTAACACACAAAATCTTTATTCTGTGCACTTGTGAGATATTCGATATTTTGAATCACATTTGAGTTAAGCCCCATAGCTTTTGCGAGCTTATCGAGGTATTTTTTCTCCGCGTCCGTATCGACTTCAATAGCCATTAACGAAGCTGAATAAACCTGAGCCGCGAGTTCGGGTCTTCCTTTGACAGCCGCGACAATTTTTGCCGTCTCCATTGGCCCCTGCAATTTTTGAATGACGTAGTTCACGCCTTCTTGGCCTGCTCCTAAAGATTTTAGATTGCTCATGATCTTATTTAATTCGTCAGCGTCAACCTGTCCATCTGCTTTTGCCGCGTCAATCATGGCAGTTAAAATAATTTCCGCGTCTGTCGCCTGCTGCTGCGGCGTGGGCTGTACGTAAGCCGGGACTTGCGCCTGACTCTGGGCAGGTGCCGCGCTCTTTGCGTTTGAGTTCGTAAGAGCTTTATAAGCCATCATTCCTAAAAGTCCCATCATTCCGCCGCCTAGAGCGTTCGCTGTCGTGCTTCTTGAGCCTCCCATTAAAGTTCCGAGCAACGCGCCGATCCCTCCGGCCGCGAGATTATCTCCTCCGACCCTTTGAGTTACGGACTGCCCTGCGCCCATTAATGAGCCTAATAAATCCTGAATACCGTTCCCGGCGTTCGACATTCTTGCGCTCGCGGCAGGTGATGAAGCCATTGTGCCCTGTACCATTGAGCCAAGTAAATCCATAAAATTCAAAGCCATGAAAAAATTTTCTCCTTTGAATAAAAATTTTTAGTCTCTACGGAAAATTTTAGCACGCCGAAATTTTTACGCGGCCTTTTCTAATGTCAACGTAGCCCTGATCCGTTATTCGCAGTTCGGGAATAACGCTGAGGCACAAGAACGACATAGTCATGAACGGGTGATGAATTTTCACTCCGAGTTCTTCAGCGGCGTTTTCAAGTTTCGTCAGCTCGGCGGCGATTTTTTCGGGGTTAAGGTAACTCATGAGACCGCCGACAGGAAGAGGCAGCGATGCTTTCACTTTGTCCCCGTCAACGACAACGAGACCGCCTCGAATATCAGCGAGAGCTTTTAACGCAGTTATGATTGATTCGTCATCAGCTCCGGCGACGACAAAGTTATGAGCGTCATGAGCGACTGACGAGCCTATAGCTCCGCGTGCAACTCCTAGCCCCTTCACGAAGCCCACGCCAAATTTACCCGTGTCGCGGTGTCTTTCAAGCACAACGATTTTAGCAACATCGTTTTCGCAGTCCTGAACGACAAAGCCGTCTTTAACCTTCGGCTCAAGCTGTAGTGTCTGCGTTATGACACTTCCCTGAGAAACGCCGATGACGTTAATTAATTTTGACTCGTGCTTAATTTTTATCTGTTCGGCCGAAGGAATATTTTTCACTTTGATTTTTATCGCGGGCGCGAGGTGTTCATAGTCGGACGCGCTGAAGACATCTTCATCTCTGACGATCCGCCGGCCGTTCTTCCAGACGTATTCAATTCTGAATTTATCGTCCATTACGTCGCTGTCGAGCAGAGAGAAGTCCGCGATTTTTCCCGGCGCGACCGCGCCCCTGTCCCAGAGCCTGAAATATTCAGCAGGGCTTAACGTTACCATTCGCAACGCTATAAACGGGTTGAGGCCGTCCTTAATCATTATGCGCATCTTCTCGTCCATATGTCCGCGCTCGTGAATATAACGTGCTGTCAGGTCGTCGCTGACTATCATGCAGCGGGCGGCGTTGAGGGGATTTTCATGAATGACGGGCAAAAGAGCCTTGAGGTTAGGGAACGACGCGCCCTCCCGGATTTGAATCCACATTCCGCGCTTTAATTTTTCCCGTGCTTCGTCAGGGTCAATGCACTCATGGTCGGACGATACACCCGAAGCTAAATAAGCGTTGAGAGCTTTTCCGGCCACTCCGGGCGCGTGTCCCGTCAAAGGCACATCACCGGCGGCAACAATTTTTCCCCAGACTTCAGGATCTCCGGCAATGACCGCAGGAAAGTTCATCATCTCGCCCAAGTGCTGTGTGTATTTTTTCTCGAACATTGTTTTAATTGCCGTCATGTCGAGTTCGTCATAGGGCGTTTCAAATTCCGAAGCAGGAACACAGGACGGCGCGCCGAAGAAAACATCAATCGGAAGACCGCGTGAAGCCGTGTACATGTATTCAAGCCCGGCCATTCCCAGTGCGTTTGAAATCTCGTGAGGGTCGGCCATAATCGTACTTGTGCCGCGCAGAGCGACTGCAAAAGCAAACGCCGGAGGGGTCATCATTGAGCTTTCAATATGAACGTGGCCGTCAATCATGCCGGGAATTAAAACTTTTCCGTTAGCGTCAAAAGTTACAAGACCCTCATAATTTTTTCCAACGCCTGCAATCCTGTCGCCGTATACGGCAACGTCGGCAAGCTCATACTCAAGCGTGAAAACGTTTGCGATTTTTGCGTTCTTGATTACGATGTCGGCCGGAATATCTCCGCGTGCTATAGCTGCAAGTTTATTCATGCAAAAAACCTCCCTTTTACTTTTATTTTTTTACTGCGTAATTGTAGTCATCAGCCACTGACGCTACAAAATCTTTCACAAGAGCGTCCGCCTTCATTTTTAATTTATTGTCGCGGATTTTTTTATACTGAACCGGCATGAACTGACACAGAAGCCCGGCAGGTACTTCAACGCCGTCAATATTTTCAAATAATTTTCTAATCGCCGATTTAATTTCAGGCAGGCTGAAATAATATCTGCACCTGTCGGAATAGCTATATTTACGCGCCGTTCTTTTTTCGTTTTCAGTGCCGTGATAATGTTTGAGCCAGTGCTTGGGATTTTCGAGCATGACTTTCTCAAGCGTCTCAATGAAATTTGCGCGCCTGTCTTCCGAAATTAATTCCTTCTCAATCATGCTGAGGGCAAAGAGCCCCTCTCTTAATGCGAACGTCAAAGCCGGGCCGACCTTCAAGACCTTTACTCCGTCCTCGACCATTTCGCGCAAATTTTCGCGTGTCTGATAATCAGTCGAGTGTCCCTCGAAAACTAAATCAGGATATTTTTTCAGAGCGTTGCTTAAATCTTTCGCGGCCTCCCTGTTATACGGGTGAATGTCTTTGTCTCCGAACTCAACGCCGGGCTGAACGACAACGGCTATGACATCTTCAAAGCGTTCTGAAATTCCGTGCTCGTTAAATTTTTTCTGATACGTTTTCAAAGTGTTTTCAAAGTCGCTCACTTTTGTAACTTGAAGCCCCGCGTCCTCTTCCTGAGTTCCGCCTGGTATCGGAACCTCCGAGCCGATTACATAAACCGGCCTGACCTCTTCGGGATTTTCTTTCAAAAGCTCCTGATACGCTTTTTCACATTCTTCAAGTAAAATTGCGCTTCTCCCGGCAATTACATCATCAGATAATCTTTCGTCAGGATTATCGTCAGCAAGTTTCATGCTCGTGTCGAGATGAATTTTTTTGAAGCCTGCAAGCACGGCAAGCCTCACAAGTTCGCACGAATTTTTCATCGCTTCTTTTTCGGGTAAGTCAGCCCACGTCAGCGGCCCGAAATGATCCGCGCCCAAAATAATTTTTTCGCGGTCTAATTTAATTTTGTCGGCGATCGCAAAAACATAATCCCTAAAATCTTTCGGGGTCATTCCCGTATAGCCGCCGAACTGGTTAATTTGATTGGCTGTGCCTTCGATTAAGACGTGAAGATTTAATTGTTGCGCCTGCTCTAAAATTGCCTCGATTACGATTTCATTAGCCGTGCAGTATGACGGTATGCCTTCATGAGTTTTTCTGATACTAAGCAAAGGATTTTTCATGGTTAAATTAATTCACCCCACTAAAATTTTTTTGCCATTAACAGCATTTTTTGAGCCGTATATTTTTTTACTTCTTCAATGGCGACAACGCCGTATTTCTTAGGGTCAAAAGCGTCGGGATTATTTTTAATGTATTCTTTAATTCCGCGAGTGAAAGCTATTCTCAAGTCCGTAGCGTAATTTACTTTGCACACTCCCGTTTTTATGCACTCAATGACTTGTTCGTCAGGCACTCCCGAAGTCCCGTGAAGCACTAAAGGAATATTGACGAGCTCATGAATTTTTGAAAGCACGTCAAAATTTATCTGCGGCACTCCCTTATAAACGCCGTGCGCGGTTCCTACAGCGACAGCCAGAGAATCACAGCCTGTGCGCTCAACAAACTCGGCGGCTTCTCCGGGATCCGTGAAAGGATTTTCGGTCTTAGTGTTGTCGAGCCCGTCCTCTTTGCCTCCCACGCGGCCTAACTCGGCTTCAACGGGAACGCCCCCTGCGTGGCAGACCTTTACGACAGATTTTGTGAGAGATATATTTTCTTCAAAAGATAATTTGCTTCCGTCAATCATTATCGAAGTGTAACCGGTATGAAAAGCTGACACTGCGATTTCAAAATTATTTCCGTGATCTAAATGGCAGACGACAGGAACGGAAGCGCGTTCTGCGGCGGCTTTTATGTTAGCGAAATAAAAATCTGCCCCGGCATATTTAATTGTTCCCGGCGTTGTCTGCATTATTACGGGCGATTTAGTTTCTTCGGCGGCCTTCAAAACCGCTATTACCATTTCCATATTTTCAACGTTGAACGCTCCGACAGCATAGTGATTTTTTTTCGCGTCCTCGAGAAGTTCAAGCGATGTTACAAGCAAAATTTTTCCTCCTGATTTTTTATCGTAATTCGCGAGAAGACTCCTGCTTCTGTAAGCCGGAGATGAATTGCGCTAAGTATTATATAATACTTCCGGTGTTAAAAATGATACGGTTATTATTTAGCTGTAACAACATTTCAGAATAAAGGAGGCTATACAAAAATATAAAGTACTTGTTTGAAAAACGGAACGCCTCAAAAAAAATTGCAACGACAAGAACATGTCCGAACTACAAAATTTTTGAATACTAATGAGGATAATTAAAGGCCGTGATGTACATGCGGCAAGAAACATGATATTGTTGTCAGTAAAAAAATACCTGCAGGACGCAGAAAATTAACGCCTTTGGAATAGAGTTAGAGGGATATGCCAAATATATTAAAAAAATTACGGAAACCTGATTCCAGAATAAGAATTAAAATGGAGCGGACGCACTACGGAATGAAATTTTTTCTTCCAGAGAGCCTCTCCGAAGATGAGCTTTTGAGGCTTCTTGTGAGAATACCGACAGCCGCGTACAAACTTCCAGAAGAACAGGGAATAGCTTTAGATTTCTTAAACCGGAAATGTTCGCGAAGGTTAATTCTTCACATGATAAACAGCATAGTCTGGGAAAAAGGAATAAAAATTTTTGCGTGGCTCTCAAAAAATGAAGAGAGCTTGAAACTTTTTTCAGCGGCCGGACTTTCTTTGACCGAGCCGGAAAAAATTGCGCCGCCTGATCCAGTCCTGACAGAAAATATTAAAGTCGCAGAAGAACACAGAGAGCCTGTTTCGGCTTTGAAGGTCGTATATAATTCAATGCGTTCGGGACAGCGTATCGAATCGGAAGGCGATGTGATCGTTTGGGGGCATCTAAATCCGGGCGCAGAGATTGTTGCAGGCGGAAGTGTCATTGTCGCAGGACGTCTGCTCGGAGTTGTTCACGCCGGGGGCTACGGGCGCGAAGATGTTTTTGTGTGGGCTGGCTGCTTCGAGACACCGCAGGTCAGGATAGCGAATAAATTATGCTACGCCGATCCTAAAACAACGACATGCTGGCGCAAAAGTGTTTTAATAACTCTTGAGGATGGCACGCCGATGATACGCGAAAATAAATTTGAGAAAACAGCGAAAGAAATTTAAGGAGGAATTTAATATTAAATGGCACGTGTAATTGTAACGACTTCGGGAAAAGGCGGAGTCGGCAAGACGACATCGACAGCAAATATTGCGGCGGCACTCGCACGCTTCGGTAAAAAAGTTGTAGCGGTTGACGCGGACGTTGGACTTCGTAATCTTGATGTAATTATGGGACTTGAAAACAGAGTCGTTTATAACTTTATCGACGTAATTGAAAAGGTCTGCAAATTAAATCAGGCCCTCGTGAAAGATAAAAGAGTTCCGGGTTTATATCTTCTTCCTGCCGCGCAGACAAGAACTAAAGATGCTGTAACACCCGACCAGATGGTCGCGCTTTGTGAAGAGTTGAAACCGGAATTTGATTTCATTCTGCTTGACTGTCCGGCAGGCATTGAGGGCGGATTTAAGAACGCCGCAGCCGGAGCTGATGAAGCTCTCGTCGTAACGACACCGGAAATTCCTTCGGTCAGGGACGCTGACAGAATAATAGGAATGCTGGAGTCGATGGGCAAGTCCCCGATAAGATTAATAATTAACAGACTGAGGCCCAATATGGTGCAGGACGGCGACATGCTCGCAAAAGATGATATTCTTGATGTCCTTTCGATTGATTTAATCGGAGTTGTCCCGGAAGATGAGAACGTCATACGCTCAACGAACAACGGCGAGCCCATGACGATGAGTCTTGACTCTCCGGCGGCGCAGGCGTATCTGAACATAGCCGAAAGATTATTAGGCCGCGATGTGCCTTTGATGGACTTGGAGAGCTACGCGACGCGAGGATTTCTCAGCAAGATTAAAAAATTCTTCAAAGGCAAGAAAAAATAATAAAGGGGAGGTGCAGTTTATGGATTTTCTTAAAAGACTTTTCGGTTCAGGCAATGAAGGTTCAAGAGGAAAAGCAAAGGACCGCTTGAAAATAGTCTTGATACACGACAGGACGGACATATCCCCTCAGCTTCTTGACAGTCTTCGCTCAGAGATTATAGGCGTTCTTACAAAATACATGGACATTGACACGCAAAAAATTGAAATTGATCTTGACCACGACGAACACGAGGTCGCACTTGTAGCGAACGTTCCTGTGTTGAGAATCAAGCGCGGAAAAGTTGACGTAGATAAAGAATAAAAAAATCACAGCATGGATTTTTTCTGGACTTCGTTAAGAAAAGATTTATCCTTAGCCGACAGGATATTATTTTTTTGTGCGTTAATGCTTTCTTTGTGGGGAGTGTTCTGCATTTACAGCGCGGCATCAGGAACAGCGGGACGGGGCTTTGATTTTGCGTTTAGGCAGACTGCGTGGCTTGTGTTCAGTTTTTTCATGATGATTCTAGTTATGTTCATAGGCCACAGAAAATTACTTGAGAACGCTTATGCTTTGTTCGGGCTCGCGCTTTTGCTTCTGTTACTTACGGATTTATTAGCCCCTAAAGTCAACGGTGCGCAAAGCTGGCTCGGCTTCGGCAGTGTCCGCTTTCAGCCGTCGGAATTTGCGAAGGTGTCAATAATTCTTGTGCTTTCAAAATTTTTGAGCCGCTATCCTCCGTTAGATTTGAAAACATTTTTCGCTGCGCTTGGAATTATTTTTTTACCTGTGCTTTTAGTTTTGCTTCAGCCTGATGCCGGCAGCGCGTTAGTTTATCTTGTAATTTCTTTCATAATGCTATTTACAGCCGGGACCCCGTTAAAATATCTCGGCACGATCATCGGGCTTGGCCTCTCTGCTATTCCGTTCTTAATAATTTTTGTGCTGAAAGAATATCAGAAGAACAGGCTTTTAGTTTTCCTCGACCCTATGAGAGACCCGTTAGGCGCAGGCTATAACGTCATTCAATCAAAAATAGCTGTCGGCTCCGGAGAAATTACGGGCAAGGGCTTTATGCTCGGCACACAGAGCAAATTAAAATTTTTGCCTGAACCTCATACGGATTTTATTTTCAGCGTCTTTTCAGAAGAGTTCGGCTTCACCGGAAATATGATATTAATTTTTTTATTCACCGTTCTTTTATTCAGAATAATTTTCATCGGAATCAGCAGCAAGGACAGACGCTGTAAAATTTTAGTATCGGGCGTGGCGGCGTGGCTATGGTTTCAAATGCTAGAGAGCATCGGAATGAGCATAGGACTTTTGCCCGTAACGGGACTGCCTCTGCCGTTCTTGAGCTATGGCGGAAGCTCTCTGCTGTCAATTTTTATATCACTCGGCATAGTTGCAAGCGTTTACATTGAGGAGGAAGCAGGCAATGTACAATTTCAACGAATTTGAAACACCCGAATGGAAATTAATGTCGCAGGTCTCCCGACCCTCACGTTACTGCGGAAGCGAATGGCGGCCCTATAAAAAAATTTCGTGGGACGAGGCAAAATTAAAAATCTGTCTGGCGTTCCCCGACGTTTACGAAACAGGAATGAGTTATTACGGCTTTCAAATTATTGAGGGCTTCATAAGTGAATATAATCTTGCGCCCCCTGATAAGGGGGAGAGGGCCGCAACGCGGCGAGGGGATTATACTCGTTATTTAGCTGACCGCGCCTACTGCGTGTGGCCGGACATGGAAAATTTAATGCGCTTGAATGAAATTCCGTTAGCTTCAATCGAAAATAAAAAGCCCTTGAAAGATTTTGACGTTATCGCGTTTACCCTTCCTCATGAGACAAGCTACACAAATATTTTAACGATGATAAATCTTTCGGGGCTGCCCTTAAAAAATCATGAGCGAGATGAAAATTCCCCGTTAATAATTGCCGGAGGTTACGGAGCATACACGCCGGAAGTCTTGAGCGAATTTATAGATGTCTTTTGCGTCGGAGAAGCTGAAGCACTTTTGCCGCAGTTATTAAATTTGCTTGAGAGTATGAAAGATTTTAAGCGCAGCGAAAAATTACAAGAAATTTCAAAATTAAAAGGCTTTTATGTTCCGCTGTATTTTCATGAGGGCGATATTATTGAACGTCAGACGGCTGAAAAATTTTTTACGTTAAACTCAATGATTGTTCCAAGCGTCAGCATAGTTCATGACCGGGCGGCTGTTGAATTATTCAGGGGCTGCGGACGGGGCTGTCGTTTTTGCCAGGCCGGAATGGTGGGCCGCCCTGTGCGTCAAAGAAAACTTGAAGAGGCTTCTCAATCCATTCTCAACATAATAAACTCAACAGGCTGGGAAGAGATAGGCTTGTTGTCTCTCGCGTCATGCGATTATTACGGACTTGAAAAATTAATTGACGAACTCTCGCCGACGCTCAACGAACGGCGCGCAAAATTGAGCCTTCCAAGTTTGCGCATGGACGGATTTTCAATCGGGCTTGCCGAAAAATTAGAGGGCCTGCGCTCAAAGCACGGCGGAATAACTTTTGCACCCGAAGCAGGAACTCAAAGACTCCGCGACGTAATTAATAAAGGCATTGATGAAGATACGATTACAAAATGCCTCAACGAAATTTTTTCACGCGGCTGGGAACGTGTAAAACTTTATTTCATGATGGGCCTGCCGACAGAGACTGACGAAGATTTAGACGCAATCGCTGAAATTTCATACAGGACATTAAAATTAGGCCGCGCAATGGGACGAAAGAGGGCAAGTGTCAGCGTCAGCGTCTCCGGCTTTGTTCCTAAGGCTCACACGCCTTTTCAGTGGGAGCGTCAAAATTCAATCGAAGAATTACAGGAGAAAGGCTGCCGAATAAAATCGCAAGTCCATGACCGCGCATTGTCAATAAGCTATCACGAACCAGAGCAGACTTTTTTAGAGGGCGTTTTATCACGCGGAGATAAAAGAACCTGCGGAGTAATATTAAGAGCTTGGGAGACCGGCGCAAGATTTGACAACTGGACAGAATATTTTGATTTAGCGCGATGGCTTGAGGCGTTTGAATTTTGCGGGCTCGACCCGGAAATTTTTACGAGAGAACGCGGCGAGGACGAAAAATTATCTTGGGATTTTATAAACGTAGGACTTACTAAAAATTTTCTTCTGCGTGAAAGAAAAAGAGCATACGATGGAAATTTAACTGCGGATTGTTATTCAGGCTGTGCGGCTTGCGGTATTGGGTGCGTGAAATAAGCTAGGAGTTAGGAGTTTTTCACTCTTAACTTCTACATAAAAAGAGAATAACCGGCTTTTTGAGCAACTCTTGTGAGTTCCTCAATGTTCTTTAACTGTTCAGCAGCTTTCCTGCCGGCATTAACTTTTTCTTTTACTTCTCTAATTTTCATAATCATAATTTGTTCCTCCTAAAAAATACCTTGTGTCCTGTTCGGAACGCAAGGCCGTATATTCTAGTCCGGTTTTTTATTTTGTCAACTCACCCAGAAAATTAGAGATAAAATCTCTCAGAACATCAACGCTTTCTTTTTTTTCGCTCGAAGTTATTATCGGAATGTCGTAAGAAAATAAACCGTCTTTAACATAATTTTGTTTTGTGTTCAGCCATTTTCCCTTTGGAATTTTATCGGCCTTAGTGAAAACTACTAAAATATTTTTTTCGCAGGCTCTGATCCATTCTTGAAGCTCTTTATCGTTTTTTAATAGGCCGTGCCGAAAATCGACGAGATGCAAAATTAATTTTAATTGCTCGCGCTCTTTCATATAAGCAGAAATTAATTTTTTCCATTCGTTGCGCTCGTCCCTGCTTCGTGCCGCGTAGCCGTAGCCGGGCAGATCGACGAGCCTGAAATTTTTATTTGTATCTTTGATTTCAACGTTGTAAAAATTTATGCTGCGTGTCTTGCCGGGAGTCTGTCCCGTCTTTGCTATTTTGGTGTTGAGCAGCGCGTTGATCAGCGAAGATTTCCCGACGTTCGAGCGGCCTGCTACGGCTATCTCCGGAAGTGAAATATCTTCAAGCAAAAGCTGACCCGGTTTGAAACATGAAGCCTCAAGCCGGGCATTAATGAAAATAGTTTTTGCGCTCATTGAAGCAAATTCTCTAAAGGAATATTTTTATCGTTTACAAATTCAGGAGTTATTAATAATTTTTTGCCATACCTTTCGCTTGCAGGCATCGAAGGCAGTTCGTACTCGATATCAATCATCATATTTTCCATGATTGAACGCAGACCGCGAGCTCCGGTTTTTTTGGCGACTGCAAGCTCCGCAACTTTTTCAAGCGCTTCAGGGGTAAATTCTAAATTAACGCCGTCCATGCCGATAATTTTTTTGTATTGCTTGACAAGTGCATTTTTAGGCTCTTGAAGAATTTTTATAAAGGCTTCTTTATCAAGTTCCTCAAGCGCAACAATCACGGGTATTCTTCCGACAAGCTCAGGTATAAATCCGTAAGTTACCAAATCTTCGGGCTGAACTTTGCTCAAAATTTCGTAGCTTCCGGATTTTTTTGCAAGCTCTCCGCCGAACCCCAGCGATTTTTTTCTCTCACGGCGCGCCACAATCGGCTCAAGGCCGTCAAAAGAACCGCCGCAGATGAATAAAATATTTTCCGTGTTCATCTGTATAAATTCCTGCTGAGGGTGCTTTCTTCCGCCTTTAGGAGGAATATTTGAGACAGTTCCCTCGATGATTTTTAATAGTGCCTGCTGAACTCCCTCGCCGGAAACATCGCGGGTAATTGAAGCCGATTCGGACTTGCGCGAAATTTTATCTATCTCATCAACGTAAATTATTCCGCGTTCAGCCGCTTTCAAATCATAATCAGCGGCTTGAAGAAGGCGCACCAAAATATTTTCTACATCTTCGCCGACATAACCGGCTTCAGTCAGCGTCGTAGCGTCCGCAATCGCAAAAGGCACGTTTAATTTTTTTGCCAGCGTCTGTGCAATTAACGTCTTTCCTGAACCAGTAGGGCCAAGCAGCAGAACATTGCTTTTCTGAATTTCAACGTCAGAATCTTTTTTATCAAGATTATTTTTAATTCTCTGATAGTGATTATAAACAGCAACAGAGACGACTTTTTTGGCTTTGTTTTGTCCGATAACGTATTGATCAAGATAACTGCTTAACTCTCTTGGCTTTATGTTGTCGTTGAAATTTTCGTATCCTTCCGTAAAATCCGGCAAATCTTTGGCAGCGTTCTGAGTGTTCAAAGTCTTTTCGCCTACAGAGTCTCTCACCTCATCAAGCGAAGAAGCTAAACTGACGTGTTTGTCGGTCATCATGATAGCGCACAAGGTAACGCATTGATCGCAGATTCTTACCTTGCCGCCCGGTCCGTCAAACATGTCAGAAACCTGAGAGCGCGTCTTGCCGCAGAAAGAACAGCGGCCACTTCCGTGTGTATCAGGATTTTTTTTATCTATCGGCATTTTCTACCTTGCCTCTATAATTTTATCAATGAGCCCGTATTTTAAGGCTTCGTCTGCGGTCATGTAGTTATCTCTGTCAGTATCGCGTGCGATTGTATCAAAATCTTGGCCTGTGTGGTGAGCTAAAATTTTATTCATGCGCTCTTTGGTTTTTATGATGTTCTTGGCCTGAATTTCAATGTCGCTCGCCTGGCCTCTTGCACCGCCCAAAGGCTGATGTATCATAATTTCAGCGTTAGGCAGCGCAAGCCGTTTATCTTTCGCGCCTCCTGCAAGCAGAATTGCTCCCATGCTCGCGGCCAAGCCGACACAGATCGTAGAAACCTGCGGCTTTATATACTGCATTGTGTCATAAATCGCAAGCCCTGCCGTTACGCTTCCGCCGGGACTGTTGATGTAAAGATTTATATCTTTGTCCGGGTCTTCGCTCTCCAAGAAAAGCATCTGAGCAACAATAGAATTTGCAACATCATCGACAATTTCAGAGCCGAGAAAAATTATTCTGTCCTTCAAAAGACGGCTGTAAATGTCATAACTTCTCTCGCCTCTGCCGGTCTGTTCAATTACATAAGGAACGTAATACGCCATATAATTATTCTCCGTCGTGATTTTCTTGCTCAGGCTGTGATTTAGGCTCTGAAAGTTCGCTGACTTCTTTCACTTTCATGTGGGAAAGTAAAACTTTAATGATTTTCTCCCAGCGCAGGCGGCTTCTAAGTTTGTCAAAGGCCTCTTCGTCCTCATGAATGGCTTTAGCTACGCGCCCTTTAGGAACGTTGTAGAGATTTGCCATACGTTCAAACTCGGCCTCTAAGTCTGCCTGCTCGAGATGGACATCAAATTTTTTTGCAGCCTCGTCCATCACCATAACATTTCTGACGCTTGTTTCGGCACGTTCGCGCAAAAGTTTTTCATAGCCCTTTTTTCCCTCTTCAGTGTCGAGAGCGTAAGCCTGCTCTAATGAGATATTGCTATTCTTAGCCCATTTCTCGTCATCTTTGCGGAGCACGCCAATCTGACGGTTTATAAAACTCTCCGGAAGTTCAAGTTTTGAATTTTTAGCGATAAGCTCGACGGCCCTGTCTTCGAGATCGCTCTGCGCTGTTGCTTTCGTTTCTCTCTCAATATCATCTCTGAGCCTTGACCTGAAAGCGTCATAATCTTTTATGTCAGTGTTGGGACCGAAAACTTTTTTATAAAACTCCTCATTCATTTCCGGCATGACATACTCAGAAATATTTTCAATTGTCATCTTGTAGCCGAGATGCTTCCCTGCAAGTTCTCTGTCGTAATACTTCTCTTCAACGTCAAACTCCGCGTGGACTTCATCGCCCTTATTTTTGCCGACTAAGACCTCGCGGACTTGTGGTCTTATTGTTTGGTCGGCAAGGTCTATTGCTTCTTTGCTTGGCTCTTTTTGCGGCTGCTCTTCAGCTTCTGAACCGTCTGGATTAAGAACCTTTATTGTCAGTTCAACGTTGACTATGTCGCCGTCCTGAACGGATCTCTCAACGGGCTTTACTTCAGCCATTTCCATTTTTATTCTTTTTTCAAGCTGATTGACATCATCATCACTGACTTCATGAACTTCTTTTTCGACTTCAAGATTTTCAATTTCCGGCAGTTCAATCTCCGGACGTACCTCAAACGTAAGCTCACATACGACCGGCTGACCCTCAACAATTTTTTCTTTTACGTCAAGCGTCGGCGTTTCAATAACATCAAGGTCGTAATCTTCAACTATCTGACGGATTTGTTCGGGAACTATTTTTTCAAGAGCTTCATTGTAGATAGCTTCTTTTCCAAAGCGCATTTCGAGAATGTTGCGCGGAGTTTTTCCTTTGCGGAAGCCGGGAACTCTAACTTGTTGAGACAGCTCGTTAAGTGTTTTATTGAGTGCTTTAATGAACTCGGCGGCTTCAATATCGAGTTTTATTTTTACTATATTTTTTTCCTGCCCCAGCAATTCTGTTTTCATTATGAATTTAAGGCTCCTTCTGTGCAAAAATTAATTTAATTCAAAAAATTGCCCTGTCTACATTCAAACAGGACGCGAATATTTTACAATTCTATCACAAAAAATTAAAAATAAAAAAATGACAAAGAAAAGAAAAATTTTATGCTAAAATATTTTTATTCCGTTCAAAAAAATTTTTAAGAGAGAGAATTTTTTACAACTACAATTACCACTACAAAAATTTCAAAAATTTTTCGTGTCTATAAAATTTCGCAGAGCCAATTAAAAAAATAGAATCAAAAATTTTTCGTGAAGCATCTAGAAAAAAATTTTTTATTTTTTTGTGATAAAGCAATTTTTTCAAATAACTGTATAATACACTCACATCGTCAAAATTTTTTGCAAGGGAGTTTTTTTATTTTGGAAGAGAAAAGAAAAATGAAGAACATCGGCATTATTACCTCCGGCGGCGACTGCGGCGGCCTTAACGCTGTAATCAGGGGCGCGGCAAAAGCAGCACTCATGCGCGGAATTAGAACATTCACGATCCCGAACGGCTACGCAGGACTTTATAACCTCGTCAATTTTGATCACTTAGTCGAACTTGACGAAGAAAGAACAGACCACGTTAATTCACAGTTTGCCGGAAGCGACGCAGGACACAGCCGCGTAAAAATTTCAAAAATCAATGACCCCGATAAATACGACCGCATCATGATGGGACTTCGCAAGCATAATCTTGACGGACTTTTAATTTCCGGCGGAGACGATACGGGAAGCGTCGTTGTTGACCTTTCAGAGCACGGGATACCCTGCGTACACGCGCCAAAGACAATGGACCTTGACCTTCAGACTTATTCAGTCGGCGGAGACTCGGCTATCAATAAAATTGCTAACATTGTTGACGACTTAAAGACGACCGGCACGACGCACAACAGAATCATGGTGATTGAAGTTTTCGGACGCTACGCAGGACACACAGCCTTCAGAGGCGGAATTGCGGCGGACGCTGACTGCATTTTAATTCCTGAAGTTCCGGTAGATTTCAACGCCGTATATGCTCACTTAAAGCATTATTACATTCGCAGGATATTAAATTCCGACGTTCACGCAGGAACTTACACGATCGTTGTCGCTGAAGGCGTTAAGGGCGCGGACGGAAAATTATTCTCTGACGGCGGCGGAGCAAAGACGGACTCATTCGGACACCCGAAACTCGCGGGCGCAGGACGCTTTGTCAAAGAAACGCTTGAAGACATGATGAGGGAAGATCCTGAAATAAAGCAGTTCATGAAAACTTCGGGAATGTATGTTCCGGGCGTTTTTGAAATTCCTGAAATCAGAGAAGTAATTCCGAGCCACATCGTCAGGAGCGGAGCGACATCGGCTTATGACGTAAACTTCGGAAAACAGATCGGCGCAGCTGCGGTCATTCTTCTTGACGAGGGAGTGAGCGGCGTTACCGTTACGAAAATGTATGACGGGACTATACGCTACATGCCGACTTCTGAAGCTATCGCGCAGAGATTTGTCGGACTTGAGACAGTTTCATTCTATGAGCAGATGGACGTTTGCTTCGGGCGTTACCGTCAGCCTTACGTCGCAAAACTTGAGGAAGTTCACGGCGCAGTCGAGAGACTTTACAGTTAGGAGTTAGGAGTTAGGAGTTAAAAAAAATTTTCGGCTCCTAATTTTTTTTTATTTTTCAAAAATTTTCGAGAACATATCAACCGCAGTTTCTAAAATTTCATCATTAAAATCATATTCAGCCGTGTGAATGGCCGGATAATTTTCGCCGTTGCCGATATAAAAAATAGCTCCGTGTATTTGCTTCGTGTAAAAGCCGAAATCTTCGGACGCTCGTATAGCTTCGGGCATGTCTATAATTTTTAAGCCTAATTTTTCAGCGGCAGTCCTGATTTTTTTTACACAGCGCGTGTCGCTGATGGTCTCAGGAAAATAATCGCAGCCAGCGACTTCAACGCCTAAAGAATTTTCCAGGCCAAGCACTTCAGCTAAATTTACTACGGCATTTCTAAAAATTCTCATGTCTTCTTCGCGTTCGGCTCTGAGTGTCAAAGAAATTTCACCGCTGCCCGGAGATATTCCGAAATTTTTTTCGCCGAGCTTTATATTTACAACCGTGCATAAAATTTTCTTGTTGCTGCCCGTCATTTTTTCAATTTCTGAAATTATTTTTGCAATCGCAAACGCAGGATTAATTCCTTTTTCGGGCTCGCTTGCGTGTGAAGCCCTGCCCGTGAATTTTATTGTCAAGCCTGACGAAGAACACTGACACAGCCCCTCGCGGACTACTATACTTTTTTCAGGCCAGCCGCTCCAGTTATGAAAGGCGTAAATTTCGCTTATGCTCCGTTCTCTTAAAAAGTTTGAACATTCTCTTGCGCCCTGCCCGGTCTCTTCGGCGTGCTGAAAAATTAAATAGGCCGACCGCTCCAAGTCCATAGCGTCAAGCTCAAGGGCAAGTCCGCAGAGAGCCGCGCAGTGTCCGTCATGTCCGCACTTGTGGGAAATTCCCGGATTTTCTGACGCATGAGGAATTTTTATAAATTCGTCCATCGGCAGAGCGTCCATGTCAGCCCTAAAAGCGACAGCCTTTGTGCCCTCGACGTAACGCGACGCATAAAACCATTTTCCGCAGTCAACAACGGCTAGCCGCGTATTTTCTTCGATAAAATTCATAAGCCGCCTTTTAGTTTCTTTTTCATTCATTGAAAGTTCCGGGTGCTTATGAAGTTCATGACGAAGATTTTTTATTTTGATTAAGTTTTCCTGTCTCATTGATTTATACTCCAAACTATTTGAACGTAACTATAGTAACGCCGAAGCCGCCTTCGCCCTCGCCGCCGAGCCTGAAGCTTTTAACATAACTAAGCCTCGAACAAAGCGCGTGGACTTCGCGTCTTAAAATTCCCTCGCCCCGTCCATGAATGACGGTAACGACAGAATGATTAGCTCTGTATGCACGATCTAAATAATTTTCTACTAAGGGCATAGCTTCGCCGACTAACATTCCGCGTACCATTATTGACGGCGGAACGCTCTCGACGGTTTTTAATTGGCTCGTATCGATCGGAGGCGTGGCAACTTTTGCTTTTTTGTCAGTTGCAATTAATTGCGATAAAGGCACGTCAACGCTCATGGGCCCGGCGGTCATATAGGCTCGTCCGTTTTTAATCTCGTTAATAATTCCTACTATGCCGCTTCCGGCTATCATAGCGGTAACTCCGACGGCAGGCTCAAAAGGTTTCGGGCTGTTCTCAATTTCGCGCTCGGTCCGTTTCTTGTTGCGCTTTTCGATAATGCTCTTTAATGTCTTTAATTCTCTCTGCTTCACTGTGTAACCTCTTCGTGCCGCGTCCCTTGCAGCTTCTTCCATGCTCTTAATAATTTCTTTTGAAGTCTCTTCGGCCTGAGCGATAAACTTCTCGGCTTTTCTGTCGGCGGCCTGCATGATTTTGTCGCGCTGGAAATCAATTTCGGCTACGCGGCTTTGATAAGTTTTTTTCAAGTCCTGAGCTTCTTTCATTGTCGTCTGAAATTCACGCTCGGCACTATCTAAAGCGGCTTTGCGCTCGTTTAATTCGCTCATGATGTCTTCGGCGGTCAATTCCCTAGCGTCTAAAGACCCCTGCGCAAGTTTCAAAACCTCTTCGGGCATTCCGTAACGCTTCGCAATTAACAAAGCACTGCTCCGGCCGGGTATACCCATCAATAAATGATAAGTCGGCTGTAATTTTTCGATGTCAAATTCCATGCTCGCCGTTTCTACTCCGTCAGTAGTTAGGGCATATTGTTTAATCGGGTTGTGATGAGTTGTCGCAAGAGTAACGGCACCGCGCTTCTTCAAAGTTTCGAGAATTGCAACACCCAACGCCGCGCCCTCGTGAGGGTCCGTGCCTGCCCCTAACTCGTCAAGCAAGATTAATGACTTGTCCGTAGAATTTTTTAGAATGTGAATAATTTTTTTTAAGTGGGAGCTGAAAGTTGAAAGATTTTGCTCTATGCTCTGCTCGTCGCCTATGTCCGCGTAGATCTCGTCAAAAGTTCCGATAACTGTTCCGTCCCGTGCAGGCAGCGGAAGGCCAAGCCACGCCATTGAAATTAAAACTCCTGCGGTTTTTAACGTTACTGTTTTTCCGCCGGTGTTCGAGCCCGTTATGACGAGAGTTGAAAATTTTTCTCCGCACGAAGCGTCAATAGGCACTGCCTTTTCTTTTAACATTGGGTGCCTTGCTCCGACTAACCTGAAAAAATTTTTTTGCGTCAGTTCCGGGATCACCCATTTTTTATTGCGGATTAAGTCATCGCATGCGCATAATAAATCGAACGTGCCTATAACTTTTTCAGCGTTCATGATCGCGTTCTCGCGGCTCAAAATATTTCGCGTCAGAGCTAACAAGATTACGCGCTCTTCGTCCTGTTCGTCCTTAGTTTTAATTATTAAATTGTTATTAATATTTGAAAGTGCTTTCGGCTCCATATAAACGGAATTTCCTGACGATGAACGCTCAACGGCCAAGCCCGGAAATCTGTTTATAAATTCCTGACGTACTAATAACAAAAATCTCCCGTCGCGCCACGAGAGCGAACGCTCCTGCAGCATGTTATTAATATCAGCGTCATCAAATAATTTTTGAGCAATCCTCCGCCCGTTGCGTTTGAGATTTTCAATTTCGGTTCTCAAATTAAATAATTTTTGCGACGCTGTATCGGCAAGCCGCCCTGAGTCCTCAATGACGCTCAATGCCTCAAGCTCCGGCGAAAAATCCCTGATGCCGCGCCGTAAATCGTCAATGCTTTTATATTTTTCGGAAATTTCCGCGAGATTTTCTCTGATATTTTTTGCGGCGTTCAAAAGCAGGCGGACTTTCAATAATTCTTCGCCCGATAAAATTCCGCTGCGTTTAGCGTTTGCGAACATGTAAGATACAGGCTCGACGCTTGCATTAAAATTAAATTCGCCGTGATGGTCGGTGAGGTCAAGCCATTCGCGCAAAAGTTTTTCGCGTTTTTTGAGGCTCTCGAAATTTTCCGCAGGCTGTAAAGAGTTCAAAATTAGCTCCCCTAGTTCGCCGCGCAATTTTTCACGGAAGGGGAGCAAATTTTTTTGCAGCTCAAGAATTTCGGATATATTTTCAGTTAAGCGCATCGATTTACATTTTGCCGGTAAGTTTTGAAAAATCTAATAATCCCTGCGCCGTCAAAAAGTCTCTAACCGGAGGCCAAATATGCGACGTGAACTTCATTGTGTAGCTTTGTTCAAAAAAGTTTTCAGGAATTACATTCGGGAACATTGACGCAACGGCGTAAATAAAAACTGCAACACACAAAAATTTTACGCAGGCCAAAATTATTCCCAGCAGGCGGTCAGTTACTGTTAAATTTGTAACGCGGACGAGATATGCAAGAATTGCGCTGATTAACGCAAAAATAATTTCGACGCTGAAAAATATTATTACGCCGCAAATTATTTTTATTACTGTGTCATCGAATGTTATTGACGGCAAATATTGACGGACCAGTTCGAGAGCAGGCTCGTGAAAATTCCAAGCGCAGAACGCCCCGACAAAAAGCCCTACGAAGCCGATGATCTCGCCGGAAAATCCGCGAAGAAATCCGCGCCACAAGAAAAACAAGAACACTGCAATCATTATTAAATCACAAACTAAAGCGATGTTTTTCATTTTGATAACCTCCTAAATTTTTTTATTTGACCCCTTGAGGAGCGCGGTAATACGAAATTTTAAGCTCCATAGGGTTTATGGCTCTGTCAAGATTTTTTTCAGCAATCCCGCACAAAGAAATTAAATCAGGTTTGACAATTTCAAATTTTATTTCATTCATTGAAATTTTTTCGGGGTCGTCAGAAATTATTTTTGTGTCAGGATTTTTTTCGAGCCATGATTTTATAAACTCGTGCGAATATTCGCCGGCCTCTAAAAAATTTTTTGCTTCAGCGTATACAAAGCCATGACCGGCATAAATTAAAGCTAAAATTTTTTCAGCGTCATTATGATTTTTTTTGAAAGCATACGCTAGCATTTCGAGCGTCGAGACAGGAATTATTTTTGCCCCCGAAGCATAAGCAAGCCCGGACGCATAAGCAGCTCCGACCCTGATGCCCGTGAAATATCCCGGCCCGTTCGTTAAAGCGACATAATTAATATCATTGAACGAAATATTATTTTCGCGCAAAAGTTTTTCTGTCATCTTTGGGAGTTCTGCGGACTGTCGGCGGCCCAAATCCTGCTGATCATAAAAAATTTTTTCCCCCGTCATCAGAGCAACGCCCGTTAATTTCAAACAACAATCGAAAGCTAACAGGTAGGAGTTAGGAGGTAGGAGGTAGGAGGTAAATTTATCCTTCATTGCTAATTCCCCTCACAATTTCTTCGGCTTTCAAGCCCGACGCTGAAATTTTTATCTCGCGTTCATTTTCGTTCAAGGCTTTCAAAAATATTTTTATAACGTCATTGACGGGGGGATTTGTCCAGCGTTCCGGCCATTCAATAAACAAAACGGAGTCCGAAGCTCCTGCAAACTCTTCGAGGCCAAGCGCATAGACTCCGTTTTCGTCAAGCCTGTATAAATCCGAATGAATTAAAAAAATTCCCGCCGGTGAGGTGTATTCATTTATCAGCGTGAATGACGGACTGCGAACGCCTGAAATTTTCATAGCCTCGCCGACTCCGCGAACTAATACGGTTTTCCCCGTGCCTAAATCGCCGTATAAAAGCACAGTAACGCCGGGCAAAATATTTTTCCCAAGCTCTTGGCCTAATTTGAGAGTGTCCTGTTCTGAATGGGAAATAAAAATTTTATTATTCATCTTCAAAATTATTTTTATTGCGCTTCTTATTTCGTCTCTTAATGACAATGCCGAATACCACGCACGAAATTATGAAGCATACAGTAACTAAAACGGCTCTCGGAATTTCAATCTCTGCACCCGTTGCGCGGCTCATTCCTAAAATTAAAGCACAGGCGAAGGCAAAACTAACACCGCTCATTAAAAATCCCCTGCGCTTTATTCTTTCGGTCTTTTCAATTTCCGCGTCCCAGTCAATTTTTTTGCGTTTACTTTCCGTCATTTTTAGACTGCCTCAAAGCGTGAATAACTTTTCTAAGCATGTTAGCAATTTCCGAAGCTAATACGCCGTCAACACCTTCACGCGCCAAAACATCTCCGGCCATTCCGTGAATTGTCGCGCCGAGCACAGCAGCCTCAAAAGGCTCAAGCCCCATTCCTAAAAATGCGCCTATACAGCCCGATAAAACATCGCCGGATCCCGGAACTGAAAGAGCAGGACTTCCGTTTTTAATCTCAAGGAATTTTTCGCCGCTCGCTACTAAAGTGTGATGACCTTTCAGAACTACACAGCCCCACTTCGCAGAAAGTTCACTGACCGCGTAAAATCTGTCCGCATGAATTTCAGCCGGAGTTGTCCCTAAAAGCCGGGCGGCTTCTCCCTCGTGAGGAGTTATCACGGAATCTTTACGAGCCTGCAAGTCTTTTTGAACTACAGCAAGAGCGTTCAATCCGTCGCCGTCAACGAGAATTTTTTTAGGCCATTCGCGCCACATTCTTGAAGTAAATAATTCTGCGGCTACGCTTCTGTCAAGTCCCGGCCCGATTACAACGGCATTAATATTTTTTTGCGTCATTGCAACCTCCTGCCAGCGGAACACGTCATCTTCATAGCAGTAAATTATTTCAGGCAAACGAGCCGCGCAAACTTCGCAGACTTTTTGAAGCGACAGCAGAGTTACAACACCTGCGCCGCTCCTCAACGCTCCTAAAGCACTTAAAGCCGGCGCGCCGGGATAACGTGCAGAGCCCCCCGCAATTAAAAGCCTGCCCCGATGTCCCTTGTGCATATCGTCAGGACGAGGGGGCAGTAAATCTTTTACGTTCATTTATTTATTTCACTCTTACCATGTTGACAGGCTCATGGCCTGCAAAAACGGCCTCGATATTTTTAATAACGAGAATGCCCATATTTTTGCGCGTGTCAAAAGTTCCCGTGCCTACGTGCGGCATTAATACAACGTTCTGAAGTTTCTTGAGTGCCGGCTCAACTTCGGGCTCTCTCTCGTAAACATCAAGCCCTGCTCCGGCGATAACATGACGGCTCAAAGCGTCAGCGAGTGCTTTTTCATCAACAACAGGGCCGCGAGAAGTGTTGATTAAAATTCCGTCCGGCTTCATCTTTGAAAGCTCATCAGCTCCGATTAAGTGTCTTGTCTCCGGCGTTAAAGGCACGTGAATCGAAACAAAGTCAGAACGCTCTAATAATTCCTCAAGAGCTACGCGGCTTCCTCCGACAGCCTCAAGAGCAGACGAACTATGACGGCCGTAATATAAAACTTTCATGTTGAAACCGAGCGCGGCTTTTTTGCCGAGATTTTCACCGATACGCCCTGCGCCGATTATTCCGAGCGTCTTGCCCGTAACGTCATAGCCGAGCATAAATTTTGGAGCCCATTCAAAAGTCCCTGTTCTGACTAAATTGTCGCACTCAATTACACGACGTGCCGCCGCAAAAATCAAAGTCCACGCTAAATCCGCAGTCGCGTCCGTCAAAACGTCGGGCGTGTTTGAAACATAAATGCCCTTCGCGTTCGCCGCTTTAGCATCAATATTATTGAAGCCCACGCCGTAATTAGCAATTAATTTCAAATCCGGCCCGGCCGCGTTGATAACTTCCGCGTCAATGTTGTCATTCAACATTGTAATCATTGCGGCATAATTTTTCGCGGCGTTGATTAATTCTTCGCGTGTCGCTAATCTTTCTTCGGGGTTTACATCATATTCGCAGATGTTGCCAAGAAGTTTCATGACGCTTGTCGGAAGCCTGCGTGTTACATAAACTTTTCTGTTCATGCAAAATTACTCCTTAATCTTAATTGATTTTATAACAACGTCCTCAACGGGTCTGTCGCGCCTGTCGGTTTTTGTGTGTCCGATTTTTTCTACGACTTCCATTCCCTCAACGACATGGCCGAAAATTGCGTGATGTCCGTCAAGCCACGGGGTCGGGACTAAAGTTATGAAGAACTGCGAGCCGCCGGTGTCCGGGCCTGCGTTGGCCATTGACAGAATACCTTTTGAGTCATGCTTCAAACCTTTGCCGAACTCGTCAGGAATCTGATAGCCCGGTCCGCCCATTCCCGTGCCGGTCGGATCTCCGCCCTGTATCATAAAATTATCAATGACGCGGTGAAAAATTACTCCGTCATAAAAATTTTTATTTGCTAAATCGACGAAATTTTTTACGGTGTTTGGCGCAAGGTCTGAATAAAGTTCAATCTTAAAATTTCCCATGTTTGTCTCAAAATTTGCGACGGGACGTTTGACAGCCTCATCAGCAAAAGCAGGAACGCTCACAAACGGGAGCATAGCCGCTCCGACAGCGAGGACTTCTAAAAATTTACGCATCATAAAATTTTTTTTCTCCTTTTGAATAATTTGCGATAATAATATCACTATACGATGTTTTCTTTGTATCCTCTGGATGTAATGAGTTTTCCGTCAAGAATATAAGTCTGCGAATTTCCTATTATCACCGTGCAGAGCATGTCAATTTTTCCGCAGTCCTTAATTTCTTCGAGCGTCATTATTTCAGCCTCTTGGCCCTCGCGTTTGATATTTCTCACATAGCCGCAGGGTGTCTCAGGAGATTTATATCTCAATAAAATTTCACAGGCTCTCTTGAAATTTTCCGTCCTATGACGGCTCGCCGGATTATATAAACAAATTACAAAATCTCCCTCGCAGGCAGCGGTTAATCTTTTTTCGATAAGCTCCCAGCTCGTTAATAAATCGCTTAGGCTTATGGTAACGTAGTCATTCATCAGCGGCGCACCTAAAATTGACGCAGCCGAATTAGCCGCAGTTACTCCCGGAATAATTTTTATATCTTCGCCCGTACCTTTGGCAGCCTCGAGCATCAATCCTGCCATGCCGTAAACTCCTGCATCGCCGCTTGAAATTAAAGCAATTTTTTTCCCGTCCTTTTGTGAAATTTTGAGAGCATGTCGGCAGCGTTCAATTTCGCTTCTCATGGGGTAAGCGAGAAAAAATTTTTCAGGCAGAAATTTTTTTACAAGCTCCACGTATTTTTCATAGCCCGAAATAATTTCACATTCCTTTAGCGCGTCAAGTGCTTCTATCGTCAGGCCGTCTTTATCGCCGGGCCCGATGCCTATAATGTAAATCATGATTGATAATTTTATCAGAAAGGGCTTGAGAAGTTAGGAAGCAGGTAGGAGTTAGGAGGTTTTTATCTCCGTGTAATTTTTAACTTTAAGAGAGCAAGCTCAAACAAGAGAAGAATTAAAATGTTCCTGAGGTTTAATCCCTCATTCTTCATTACGTTACAGCCGCAGCTTGATGAACTGCCTATGGTGTCGTTTAATTCATTGTCAGCCGCGTAAACCGTAACGTCCATTGACGTATTCTTAAAGCCGATGTTGTAATCATATGTCATTGTATCGGGCGCACTCGCAAAAGTTATGTTCCCGTTATCGTCAGATGTAACTGCAATTTCATTATTGCTCGCATCGTATGCCTTCAAGTTCGCAACGTTCGATAGCTTTGTAGCTGACACTCTGACCATGCCTGCAGGCAGGTAGGCCACGCTCGAAGCCGATGTCGTATTATCAGAACTCGAAGCTACATCGGGACTTCGCACAAACTCATCAAAGTTCAAGCTGACGGCTGAACGCCAGTTAATCATCTCTTGGTTTATGCAGTCAACGCTCGCTAACTTCGTAAGTCCTGAAGGAATATCGAGAACTAAAAGCGAGTTATTGCTGCAGTTAATTCTCTCCAAAGCGTTGCAGGCTTCAACGTTCAATTCACTGAGCAGACAGTTTGAGCAGTTAATGGACGTTAATTTTGAACAGCGGCTCGCGTCAAGAAGTTTTATGTTCGTGCTGCTGACATCAAGAGTAACTATGAAAGTATTGCCCGAAACGTCAACGCTCTTTAATTCTGAGCAGCCGCTTGCGTCAATGTTAGCGACTTTGCTGTCTTTCAACTTCAAACTTTTTAATGAAGTATTTCCTGAAAGTGAAAACGTAACACTAGCAGGAAGCACAAGGTCGCTTAAATCAAGTTCGCCGCCGTTGCCGACTTCAACATCTGAAGAAATTTTAATAACAGTTAGATTGGTAAAAGCACTAAAGTCAACGTTCGATAATGCTGATAAATTACTGACATCTTTCAAAACAAAATTTGTTATTGTAGCCTTTTGTTCCGTAGGAATGTTGTTAATGTCGCTAATGTTATCTATCGTATACGTTTCGCCGTCATCTTCGGGATTGTCATCGCCGCCGCCAGTGTCATCGCCCGCATTGCTTTCAATCGTAATTGAGGCCGCTATATCTTTGCTTGCGGTGTTGTAGCCCGAAGCCGTTACAGTCGCAACGACATTAAAATCAAAACTCCCTGCCGTTGTCGGTGTTCCTGAGATAACGCCGTCCGTGCATGTCAAACCGCCGGGCAAAGTTCCGCTCGTTGTCCACGCTATTGAAGCTCCGTCGGGCGCGCCCGTGAGCGTGTAGTATTCCGAAAGCGTTGCAGAATAATTTGTGTCGACCTTGCCTGAAAGAAGTTTTGATTTTTCCGAGAGCGTCAACGTCATATTCAGAGTTTCGCCGCCGCCTGAGCCGCCGTCGTCATCGTCATCTCCGCCGCCGCTGTCAGCCTTTTCAATCGTAATTGAGGCCGTTATATCTTTGCTTGCGGCGTTGTAATTTGCGAGCGTCGCCGTTACCGTAACTTTAATTGTAAAATCTCCGTCCTCTGTCGGCATTCCTGAAATTTTGCCTTTATCAAAACTCAAACCTGCGGGCAATCCGCTGACTTCCCACGTAAGAGCCGCTGATGAAGGTTCAACAGTTGCCGTGAAATATTGCGCTTCCGTGTATGCCGTGCCGACCGTACCGCCGGGTAAATCTTTTGATGTCAACGTTAAAATAATGTCGCCGCTTTCAACGGTTATCGTAACGTCTTTTGAGGCGACGTTTGATTTAATGCCCAGTTCGGGGTGTGTCGCTTGAGCTTTAACGGTTGCTTTATAAGTTCCTATGGGGGTCGTGCTTCCGACGGTTAAATTTCCGCTTTGGTCGATTGAAATATTAGTATCACTTACCGTAACGTCCCAAGAAAGCGCGTAGTCTGATGATGCTAAAGCCTCGTTATCAAGACTCGCAATCGAAGCAAATGTTTCCGTTGCTGCTGTGCCGTATTTCGTGCTAATGGCACTTTCGCCGCTGATGTCAACGCTCAAAACGGGAAGAGCATACTCAGTCGCACCGATTGACGGGGGATTTGCAAAAGCGTTGCCGATTTGGTCAAACGACGGTGCTATATCATGACTGCCTTTGCCTTGAATTTTCTGTAACGCACTGTAATTATCAGAAATTTTATATACTTTGTGCGTAACGCCGTTGACTGTTACATCGGACAAGACGGGATTATCCCACGTATCGAAAGTAATATTATTATCGCCTGTAGCACTGGGATACGCACAATAACTGTAGGTTATGTCGGTACCGCTGGTTTCATTCTCTGTATTCCATACCAGTGTATTGCGAAGATTTACTGTGCCGCTAGAACGATAAATTTCGTTTCCATTTGGGGCTGTATTATTCACAATGGTGCAGTTGGTGATTGTTGGAGTACCGCCATCAATGTACAGGCCGCCGCCGTTGTTGTTGTTGCTGGTAGCCTTATTGCCTGTAATGGTGCAGTTAGTAATTATCGGACTGCCGCTAGCACCAATGTACAGGCCGCCGCCGCCTTTGCCAGCCTTATTGCCTGAAATGGTGCAGTTAGTGATTGTCGAACTGCCGCCAGAGATGAGCAAGCCTCCGCCGTTGTCACTGTTGTTGTAGCCGCCCGTTATCGTGAAGCCGTCGATCGTCGAGTTTGTTTCTATCTTGAAAACGCTGCTACTTTGTTTAGCGTTAAGCGTTGTCTTGCTCGCGGTACTGCTCAAGCTGCGGTCTGATGATCTTGATATAGTATTGCTTTCAAAGCCGCCGTAAATGTGAAGAGTTTTGCTTGTTAAATCAATTCTAGCCGTTAATTGGTATTCGCACGCTAAGATGTAAACCGTGTCGCCGCTTACGGGGATATTGCTTGCGTCGGTGCTGTTTAAGAACTCATTGAGACTGTTCGCTGAGGTGGTTGCGTTTCGGTCAGGCCACGAATCTTTTTGACACTTGATTTGTGTAGTAGTATTAACTGAATCGTTTTCAGGTATGACATACCAAGTTGTCGCTAGGGCTTTACCCCCCCCCCCCAAGATTAAAAAAAACTCACGCACAGAAAAAATAAAAAGATTTTCGAGAAATTTTTATGTGTCATAAAAAAGCCTCCTTTAATAAAAATTTTTTAATTTAATAAAAATTTTTTTTAGCTCGAAAATTTTAGCACAAACAAAAAAATTTTTGAAAGAGTCTATAATTGCTTCATAGAAAAGTACATGTAGCAAATTTGCGCTATTTTTCAATTAGGCACACAAAAATAATAAGAGTTTGAGAAAATTTTTATCACTAATTTCTAACTGAAAAAAACAAGGTATAATTTCGAGAAAAATATTTTTATAGACGGAGGTCTGAATTTTTTAATGCCTTACGATTTTAACAGCATAGAAAAAAAATGGCAGGAACGCTGGAGCGCGTCTCATTGCTTTGAAGCTGAAACCGACCCTTCAAAAGAAAAATTTTTCTGCCTCGAAATGTTCCCGTACCCGAGCGGAGCTTTGCACATGGGACATATCAGAAATTACTCAATCGGCGATGTGCTTGCGCGTTCTTTGAGAAAGAACGGGAAAAATGTTTTATACACGATCGGCTTTGACTCGTTCGGAATGCCTGCGGAGAACGCCGCAATTAAATATAAGACGAAGCCCCACGACTGGACGCTCTCGAATATCGCCTACATGACCGAGCAGTTAAAGCGCATGGGCTACAGTTACGACTGGAAGCGCGAAGCTATAACTTGCCTTCCCGAATATTATAAATGGAATCAATGGATATTCCTTCAGATGTACAAGAAGGGAATAGTTTTCCAGAAGGAAGCCCCCGTCAACTGGTGCGAACACTGCGGAACGGTCTTGGCCAATGAGCAGGTAGAAGAGGGCTGCTGCTGGCGTTGCAAAAATCCCGTAACGAAAAAAAATCTCAAGCAGTGGTTTATAAAAATCACGGACTACGCGCAGGAATTATTAGACGACATTGAAAAAGATTTAGGCGGCTGGCCCGAAAGAGTCAGGATAATGCAGACGAACTGGATCGGACGCAGCGAGGGCGCAAAACTTTCTTTCAAACTTCCCGAACTTGATTACGAGCTTGAGGCATTCACAACGCGCTTTGATACGATTTACGGCGTAACTTTCATCGCGCTTGCTCCTGAGCATGAACTCGTTAAAAAAATGCATACGGCAATGAGCAGGCAGGACGCGGAAAAATTAGACGAGTTTATTAAAAAAGTCAGCTCTCAAAGTTCGATTGAACGCTCCGATGCAAAAGCGGAAAAGTTAGGTTTCAAAACTCCCTTCTATGGAATTAACCCCGTGAACGGCAAAAAAATTCCTATCTGGATAGCGAATTACATTTTAATTGACTACGGCACGGGAGCGATTATGGGAGTCCCTGCTCACGACACGAGAGACTTTGATTTTTGCAGAAAATATAATATTCCGATTATCCCCGTTATAAATCCAGAGAGCGGCGAAAAACTTGACGGCGCGACAATGACGGAGGCATTCACTGAGGACGGCATAGCCTGCAACTCCGGCGAATTTGACGGCATGAAAACCTCCGAAGCAATCAAAAAAATGATTGACTGGGGAGAAGCAAAAGGCATCTGCAAGCGCGAAGTTAATTTCAAGTTGCGCGACTGGTTAATCTCTCGTCAAAGATACTGGGGAACGCCTATCCCGTTCGTTTATTGCGACAAGTGCGGAGTCGTCCCCGTCCCTGAAGAAGATTTGCCCGTGAGGCTCCCTGAAGACGTTGAGGTTAAAGAGGTCGGGCACTCTCCGTTATTAGACCGCCCGGACTTTTTGAACACGACATGTCCTCACTGCGGAGGCCCGGCCGTGCGCGAAGCCGACACTATGGATACGTTCTTCTGCTCGTCGTGGTATTTTGACAGATACTGCTCGCCCGGCGATGATAAGAGACCGTTTGAGAAGTCCGACGTAGATTACTGGATGCCCGTCGATCAATATATAGGCGGAATTGAACATGCCTGCCTGCATTTAATTTACGCGAGATTTTTTGCGAAGTTCTTAACTGACATCGGCCTCACTGAATACCGCGAGCCTTTCACGAGATTATTAACTCAAGGAATGGTAATCAAGGACGGCGCGAAAATGTCAAAGTCGCTCGGCAACACCGTAGATCCGACTGAAATCGTAAAGAAGTACGGCGCGGACACGGTGAGATTATTTATTTTGTTCGCCGCTCCGCCTAATAATGATTTAGAGTGGTCTGACAGAAACGTCGAGGGTGCGCACAGATTTTTGAACAGAGTCTGGCGTTATGTTGAAGAGAACTGCGAAAATCTGAAAGCCTACGGAAATAAAATTATTTCAATGGACGAAATAAAAACTCCGGCTTTACGTGATTTCAAGCGAAAAATTCACACGACTGTTGACAGCGTTACGCATGATATTTTTGACGAGAAGCAATTTAACACCGCGATAGCCCGTTTAATGGAGCTAACGAACGCGATTTATTCGCTCAATGACGCAAGCCCGGAGGCGTGGGAATTAAAGCGCGAGGCCGTCAACACGTTATTAAACTGCATGTCGCCTTTCTGCCCTCATATTACTGAGGAACTCTGGGAAATGTTAGGCAATGAAAAAATGCTCTGCCTTGAGGCTTGGCCTGCCGCCGATAAAAAAGCAATGACGCTCGACAGCGTTACGGTAGTCGGACAGATTAACGGCAAAGTTCGCGGAAAATTTGAGCGTCCTGCCGGAATGTCAAAAGAAGAACTCGAGAAGAGTATTTTGTCCGAGCCCTTCATGATTGAAAAAATTGCAGGCAAAGAAATTGTAAAAGTCATTTCCGTTCCTAATAAACTTGTTAATATTGTCGTGAAGTAGGAGTTAGGAAGTAGGAGTTTTTTTGTTTTCCACTTCCTAATTCTTAATTAAAATCAAGAAAAGAAGTGAATAAAGATAAACACTCCGCATTATTTTGACGAAATCGTAAATATTATCGAACGTCTGCGTGCTCCGGACGGCTGCCCTTGGGACAGAAAGCAGACTCTCGAAACACTCCGCACGCCTATAACCGAAGAAGCCTACGAACTCGCCGACGCTATCACAAAAGGCGACATTCAAAATATTAAAGAAGAAGCCGGAGATTTATTATTGCAGGTCGTTTTTGTTGCACAGCTTGCGAAAGAACGCGGCGACTTTGACATGAGCGACGTAGTACGGGCAATCTGCGACAAATTAATCCGCAGACACCCTCACGTTTTCGGCGATGTCGAAGCAAAAGACAGCGACGAGGTATTAAAGAACTGGGAGAAAATTAAATCTCAAGAGCGTAAAGAAAAGCACGAAAATCTTTCAATATTAGCCGGAGTTCCCGACGGTCTTCCGCCGCTGTTAAAGGCTAACAGGATACAGGGCAAGGCCGCTCACGTAGGTTTTGATTGGCCTAAGGGAAGCCCGGAGCCGTTATTTGCAAAACTCGACGAGGAAATAAACGAACTGAAAGAAGCCGCAAAAGAAAATAATCCTGCTCATGTTGCTGACGAGTTAGGCGACGTTTTATTCATGACGGTGAATTTAGCTAGAAGGCTGGGCGTTGACCCGGACGCAGCATTAAACGGCGTGTGCAATAAATTCAAGAGGCGTTTTGAATTTATGGAAGACTCAGCGCGTAATGAGGGCAAAAATATTTCTGACTACACCCTCGAAGAATTAGATAAGTTTTGGAACGAAGCAAAGGCCGCTGAAAAATTAAATTAAAGCAATCAGCAAAAATAGCGTAATATTTTTTTTATTAATCGTGTTATTATTCCTCCGTTGAAAAAATTATTCTCAAAAAATTTTTCATACGGAGGTTTTTTTTCATGTTAAAACGTATTATAACAGCGGCACTTATTTTTTCACTATTCGCACTTCCGGCGTTTGCTCATGAACTTACGATAAAGAACGTCGCAAACTCAGAACTCGAAGCCGGAAAGCCGTTTGCGCTCACCGTTCAATCGGCTCACAAATTCATCGTGCCTGAAGAAGTCGAAACTCTTTCACGAGTCAAAGCAGGGATCATTGAGGACGGAAAATTCATCGAGTCAAAAATTACAGGCAATGACGAAAAATTATGGATCGATTTTTCAGTAACGCCGAAAGATTTATCGGGCTCGTTTATTGTCGCTGCGGTTAAGGACGGCGAGTCGTGGTGCGTAACGAACGAGGGCGGAAAGACAGGAGCGAGAAAAGATTTAGAAGCTCAAGGCTTGAAAGTTCTTTCAGCGACAAAAAATGATAAGTACGCTAAGGCGATTTTCAACACTTCAAAAGAAGATAAAAATTTTGCTCAAGTTCTCGGACACCCGCTTGAGATTATTCCCGTTACTAACCCTGCGGACGCGAAAGCCGGAGAATATTTTGACGTGAAAATTTTATTGAACGGACAGCCCTACACAGGCCCGGTCTGGGCAACTTATGACGGCTTCGTAACTGAATATGAGAACACCTACGCTTATTACACCGAAGCAGAGAACGGAGAAGCTCACGTGAAAATCACAGCTCCCGGCTTGTGGGGCATAAGAGCGTATCAGGGCGGACTGCCCGGAGTTGAGGGCGATTACGACCATTTAACTGTGAGAGCGTTTTTATTATTTGAAGTCAAGTAATTTTTCATGAAAAAAATTTTTTTCATTACCTTTTCAATTTTTCTTTGCTTTAATGAAAATCCCGGTTATGCTCACGGCGTGGGCTACCGGGAAATTTCATTAAGGGCCGTCCCGTTAGAATTTTTTTATTCAACGGGCGAAAAAATGAGCTATCGTGAAGCAAAAGTTTTTTCACCGAATGACAAAAAATTTGCAGTTCAATCAGGACGGACGGACGAGCAGGGGCGTTTTGCTTTTATTCCTGATGTTTCAGGAGAGTGGCGCGTTGTCGTTCAGGACGAGGAAGGCCACAGGTGCGAGGCAAAAATTGAAATCACTCAGGAATTTTTGACGGGCGAAAATAAAATGATAGATATAAAAGAAAATTACGAAAATAATTCTCCGCAGGGCTTTGAAATTTTTATAAGAGCTTTGCTGGGCGTGAGTTTAATTTTTAATTTAGCGATGCTAGTGAGAATTAAAAAAAACTCCTACCTCCTAACTCCTAACTCCTACCTGAAAAATCATGCACATAAGTGAAGGCGTTTTATCAGGAAGTATTTTAGCGGCCGGCTGGATCGGAACATGCGCAGGAATTTCGTTAGGTCTGAAAAAAACTTCGGATTATAAAATCGTGCGGACGGCGTTATTATCGTCGGCGTTTTTTCTTGCGTCCCTCGTGAATATTCGCATAGGGCCAAGCTCAACGCATTTATCTTTCATTGCCCCTATGGGAATTATTTTAGGTTACGGAGCTTTTCCGGCAATTTTCACGGCTCTTTTATTGCAGGCGGTTTTATTTCATTTCGGGGGGCTTGTCGTGTTAGGCGCGAACTGCTTTTCAATGGCTTTCCCGGCTCTGTTCGTTTATTTAGCGTTCGGAAAATTGATAAAGGACACCGAAAAAAAATCCCGCGTAATAATTTTTTCATTCATTGCAGGATTTATCGCCGTCATCATGGCCGCGTCAATCGCAGGAATTTTTTTAGGACTGACTGAAAAAAATTTTTTAGGTGCCGTAAAAATTTTATTAGCCGCTCACGTTCCTTTAGCATTGATTGAAGGTGCCGCGACCGCGTTTTTAATTACGTGGCTGAAAAAAGCCGCGCCGGAGTTTTTAATTTAGGTAGGAGTTAGGAGGTAGGAGGTAGGAGTTATGGGAGATAACAAGAAAAAATTCTTATCTGCGTTTTTTTATGCGTTAATTGTTTCGATGAGCGAAAATATTTTTTTGCTTGCCGTTGAATTTTTAATAGCGGCGGTATTTTTCAAAAAAGATTTCATAAAATTTCTTCTGCGCCTCAACATTATAAATTTAATCATGATAATTTCTCTCGCTCTGACTTGGCCCGACATGCGCGAAGGAATTTTCACGGGAATTTTAATCGCCCTGAGAGTGAACATGATTTATATAATTTTTGCGGCTCTCGTTTTTCCGATGGGATTTTCGGGAGTTTACGAAGTTCTTTTATTTTTGAAAGTTCCTGAAAAATTAAGAATTTTAATTTTATTGACGTTTCGGGGAATTTTTATCTTGAAAGAAAGATTTGACGCGGCTTTGATTTCCTTAAAACTCCGCGCTCCGAAAATGAAAATTAAATCATTTACTTATGTAACAGGCTCGGTCTTGCTGCAGGCTGTGGACAGGAGCGAAAAAATTGAACGTGCCATAAAATGTCGCGGAGGCTTTGAGGGATTTAATTCAGTTAGGAGGGAGAAATGAAAACACTTCTAAATATAGAAGAACTGCGCTACAAATATCCTGACGGGCATGAGGCATTAAAGGGCGTTAGTTTTGAAATTAATCAAGGCGGAAAAATTGCTCTCGTCGGTGCAAACGGCTCTGGAAAGTCAACGCTTCTTTTATTGCTCGCAGGAGCTATGGAACAGTCGGACGGAAAAATTTTTTTCAACGGCTCTGAAGATATTGAGACACGGCGAAAAAAAACCGGCCTAATCTTTCAAGACGCTGACGATCAAATTTTAATGCCGAGTGTTATTGAAGATGTTGCCTTCAGTCCTGTTGCTTACGGAATGAAAAATAACGAAGCCCACGCACTGGCCATGAAGATATTAAAATCACTGGGCATTGAGCATTTAGCCTTCAGAGTTCCGCATAAATTATCGGGCGGCGAAAAACGAATGGCAACCTTCGCAGGAATTTTAGCGGCCGACCCTGATTTATTACTGCTCGACGAACCTACCGCAAATCTTGACCCTTCAGCACGCCGGCGCGTCATAAATTTTCTCAAGGAAACTCAAACGGCTTTTCTGCTTGCCACTCACGATTTAGAAATGGCTCTCGAAATCTGCAATTACGCTCTTATAATGTCGCACGGACTTATAACAGCGCGTGGAGCTTTGCCAAAACTTTTTAATGACGAAAAAATTTTAAGAGAAAATAATTTGCTTTTTTAACTCCTACCTCCTACTTCCTACCTGAATTAAATCATTTCTTCGGGGTGGAAAACTTCGTCAAAACGTTCCGCCGTTAAAAATCCTAACTTAACGCAGGCTTCTTTGAGGCTCAAATTTTCTTTGAAGGCAAGTTTAGCCGTCTTTGCCGCGTTCTCGTAGCCTATATAAGGATTTAACGCCGTTACAAGCATTAAAGAGTTATGAAGATTTTTTTTCATTTTCTCTTTGTTTGCTTCGATGCCCTTCACGCAATTATTATTGAAAGAAATTATTGACTCCGATAAAAGCCTCACTGACTGAAGAAAGTTATACGCAATCACCGGCATGAAAACATTTAATTCAAAATTTCCCTGCGATGCTGCAAAACCTATAGCCGCGTCATTTCCCATAATTTGAACTGCTACCATTGTTACCTGTTCGCACTGCGTGGGATTAACTTTGCCCGGCATTATTGAACTTCCCGGCTCGTTCTCAGGGATAAAAATTTCTCCAAGCCCGCAGCGCGGCCCCGAAGCAAGCCAGCGAATATCGTTAGCTATTTTCATCATGTCGGCAGCTAAAGACTTCACCGCGCCGTGTGCAAAAGTTATTTCATTTTTTGATGTAAGAGCATGAAATTTATTTTTCGCGCTGACAAAATTTTTGCCCGTCAACTTTGAAATTTCTTCGGCGGCTTTTTCAGCAAAGCCCTTCGGAGCATTTAACCCCGTCCCGACAGCAGTCCCGCCGAGCGCAAGTTCCTGTAAATATTTAACTGAAAGATTTATTAATTCTGTTCCGCGTTCAAGAGAACTCCGCCAGCCGCTAATTTCCTGCGAAAAACTTATAGGCACTGCGTCCTGTAAATGAGTTCGTCCGCTCTTCACGATTGATTTATTTTTTTCTTCAAGTTCTTTGAAAGTTTCGACAAGTTCATTAACTGCCGGAATTAATTTTTCCGTGAGTGCCATAACCGCCGCGATGTGCATAGCTGTCGGGAAAGTGTCGTTAGATGACTGCGACATGTTTACGTCGTCGTTAGGGTGCAAAATTTTTTTGCCGGCGATTTCGTTTCCGCGATTAGCTATAACTTCGTTCGCGTTCATGTTCGATTGAGTGCCGCTCCCCGTCTGCCACACGACTAAAGGAAAATGATCTATTAGTTCGCCCGAAATTATTTCGTCCGATGCCTTTTCTATTAAAGATAATTTTTCTGAAGTCATTTTCTCCGGCTTCAAAATATTATTCGCCCGTGCAGCGGCCTTCTTCAAAATTCCGAAGGCGTTAATAATTTCTCGCGGCATTGTCTCAATTCCCACGCCGATACAAAAATTTTCGCGGCTCCGTTCGGTCTGCGCTCCCCAGTATTTTTCGGCAGGGACTTTTATTTCGCCCATAGTGTCGCGCTCAATGCGGTATTCCTTCATATATTAATCACTCCCAGCGTTTTTTTCCCTTAATCTGCTCTCGTGCGGCCTATGTTTTTTGCGTTTTATTTTTAATCTAGCCAGTGCCTTTCTTATTGCTGTCTGACAGCAATTAAAATCGGCGGCAATTTCTCTAAGATAAGCATCAGGATTTTTTTTGACGTATGCTCGCAATTTTTCAGGATCGATTTTTTTGAACGGGCGTTTTGCTTTATGATCTTTTAAGCTGCCTTCCTCCTCAAGTCTTTTTTCCCATTTCTGAATCGATGTTATCGACACCTTAAAAATTCTGCTCGTCTCGTTAAGCGTATGACCCTCGCGCCGAAATTCAAGCGTTCTTAATCTGTATTTTTCATCGTAACTCATAATGGGATATTATAAACTAAATGCACTTAAAAAAATATTGCAGAAAAAATTTAAGAGGCCGATAAAAAATTTTAAATCTTATTTTTTTCTAATGCTCTGAAAATTTTTATGCTCTCTGAAAATTTTTGAAATTTTTGTAGGTGTAAATGTAGTGGTAAAAAAATTGCTCTCTGATTTTTTATAGACTTTCACTAAATATTATATCAAAAGTTTTTTTATTGCCGCGCTAAAAATTTCAGAACGAAAAAAATTTTTTCAGCCCTCCATAAAAATTTTTAGCTCTCGCTTTTTACCTCCTACCTCCTACCTCCTAACTTCTGCCTGTTTTCGCTTCCTAGAGCAAAATCGCCGTTCTTAAATATCCGTAAAATTACGTATAGATTTTTTTTGAGGAGGGTTGTAATATATGCACCGTGTTACGGGAAATACGTAGCGAGAAGTCGTAAAACTGACGCAGAACGAAGTAACCAGACGGCATATACGGGGCGAGAGAGCCACGTCGCCGAGAAAGTGAAAAAAGTTAAGCGGCAGGCGCAGGAGGTCGGATCAAAGAAAAGCCTGATCTGTTAAAAAGGGATTAAAGGAAACAAGGCAACTTTGAACCCCCACAGCTAAAGGCTTTTAAGCATTAGGCTGACAGCGCAGTTACGGCAAGTTTTTTGAAAATTTTATAAGGGGGTTTTTCGTTATGAAAAAACTAGCAGTTTTAGTAGCAGTAGTTTCTATTGCAGCACTTGCGGCACCGGCGTTTTCGGCCACAAACCCATTCATGGACGTTCCCATGAATCACTGGGCTTATGACGCAATCGGACAGTTAGCAGCACACGGTATTCTTTCAGGTTATCCTGACGGTCTCTATAAGGGACAGCAGCAGACAACACGTTACGAGATGGCTTCAGCTTTAGCCAGAGCGTTAGCAGTTGTTGACATGACAAAGGCAAGCAAACAGGATGTCGAAATGCTCAAGAGACTCGTTGTCGAGTTTAA
>JAFSXR010000027.1 GCA_017443985.1 Synergistaceae bacterium | reverse complement strand
TCAGAGAAGGCATTGTCGGTCCCGGAATGGCGTTCAAAGGTGCTTTCAAAGGCGAGGCGGAAATCGTTGCAACAGTAATTTGCGGAGACAGCTATTTTGCGTCTAACATGGACGAAGCAACGGCGAAAATTCTCGACATGATGAAAAAATATCAGCCTGATGCTTTCATTGCGGGCCCGGCATTTAATGCGGGACGTTACGGAACTGCTTGCGGTGCAATATGCGCGGCTGTTGCAAAAGAATTTAATATCCCCGTCATCAGCGGCATGTATCCCGAAAATCCCGGCGTTGAAATGTACAAAAAATCAGCTTGGATTATCGAAACTCCCGATAACGCAGTCGGAATGAGAAAAGCTGTTCCGGCAATGGCTAAACTTGCTCTTAAATTATTAAAGGGCGAAGACATAGGCAAACCGTCAGAAGAAGGCTACATTGAGCGCGGCATTCGTAAAAATATGTTCTACGAAAAATTAGCTGCTGAACGCTGCGTTGAAATGTTCGTTGCGAAATTAAAGGGCGAACCTTTTGAGACTGAATATAAAATGCCCGTGTTCGACAGAGTTGACCCTCAGCCCGCAGTTAAGGACATGGCACACGCAACAATCGCTCTTGTTACGTCAGGCGGAATTTGCCCAAAAGGAAATCCGGATCATATTGAAGCCTCAAGTGCAAGCAAATTCGGCGAATATGACATCACCGGCGTTAATGATTTAACAAGCGAAACTCACTGCACTGCTCACGGCGGTTATGACGCTACATATGCGGATCAGGACGCTGATAGAGTTTTGCCAGTTGACGTTTTAAGAGATTTAGAGCGCGAGGGCGTTATCGGCAAACTTCACAATAAATTTTATGCAACTGTCGGAAACGGAACTTCTGTTGCCAATGCTAAAAAATTCGGTGCCGAAATCGTAAACAGGCTTGTTAATGACGGCGTTACAGCTGTAATTCTTACATCAACCTGAGGAACTTGTACTCGTTGCGGTGCAACGATGGTGAAAGAAATTGAGCGTAAATTACCAGTCGTCCATATGTGTACAATAGTCCCGATCTCGCAGACTGTCGGAGCAAACAGAATTGTCCCGACTATTGCTATTCCTCACCCGTTCGGCGATCCTTCAAGAACTCCTGAAGAGGAAAAAGCATTGAGAAGAAAACTTGTCGAACGCGGATTGAAAGCTCTTCAAACTGAAATTACGGAGCAGACGGTTTTCACGGAATAAAAATTCACGAGGGATTAAGAATTAAATTAATAATCCCTCGTTTATTTTCTATAAAAACCCCTCACCTTAACAGGGGCGGCTAGAAATAGCGGCAATGAGAATAATCTTGCGCCCCCTGACAAGGGGGAGAGGGCCACGAAGTGGCGAGGGGGTTATCAATTCCTAACTCCTAATTGATAAAAATTCTTCTATTTTATCCATAGACTTCATTAAATCTTCCATTGAGAGAGTGCAGGCAATTCTTATATAGCCTTCGCCCGTTTCGCCGAAAGCACTGCCGGGCACAACAGCAACTTTAGCTTCATTTAATAACTGCCATGTAAATTCTTCGCTCGTTAAACCTGTCCTGGAGATGTCAGGGAAAAGATAAAAAGCACCTTCAGCCGGGTGGCATTTAATGCCTTTCATAGCGTTTAATCTTTTTTCAACTGCTTTCATTCTTTCTCCGAAAATTTTTGCGCGCGCTTTAACTTTTTCGTCCTGAGTGTTCATTGCGTATGCGGCGGCTTTTTGAGAAAGAGTATTAACTCCG
>JAFSXR010000026.1 GCA_017443985.1 Synergistaceae bacterium | reverse complement strand
TAGTTGCTCCTACTGCGACCGCTCCAAGATTATATGCCTGCTCTACACTTGCAAATAATACCTGGTCAAATTGATTCGGATATGTTAATAACTCGTTGTGATTTAACTTGAGCACGAACGGTATTTTATGAGCATACTTTCTTGACACTGCGCCGAGTACCCCAAGAGTTGTAGCTACAGCGTTGCAGCCTGCCTCCATTGCGAGCTTGATAATATTTTCCGGGTCAAAGTAAATCGGATTGGGCCCGAAGGACGCGCCTGCGGAGTGTTCAATTCCCTGATCGACGGGAAGAATTGAAATATAGCCCGTGTTGGCAAGCCTGCCATGACTGAGAAGCGTCTGCATTGCACGCATAACAGGTATAGGACGGTCGGACATGCACATTACGCGGTCAACGAAGTCAGGGCCGGGCAATGAGAGCATATCTTTTGAAATTGTTTCACACTTGTGCGTCAAAAGACTCTCGGCTTCTTTTCCGAGTAATGCTTCGATTTTTCCAAATTCCATGAAAAATACATCTCCTTAAAATTTTTTAATGCCGGAATATTATATAACTCCTATGTTATTATTCTCAAAAAAATTTTTTTTGAGGAAGTGTAAAAATTTTCATGGAACTTGCAAAAAAATTCAGCGTGCAGAAACCGTCCGGAATGATTCGGGTTTTTCAGGCCATCGAAAAAATGCAGGGCGTATTAAATCTCAGCATAGGCGAGCCCGATTTTGCGACCGAGCCCGACATTGTTGACGAGGCCGCGAAATTTGCCAAAGAGGGCTTCACGCATTATCCGCCGCTTCAAGGATTTTTAGAGGTCCGCGAGGCTGCCTGCGCTTACTGGGAACGGCATCACGGCTTCAAAGCAGATCCCGATGAAGTTTATATCTCTGTCGGCGGTCTCCATATTCCTTGGCTTGCGTTCGGAGCTTTATTAAATCCCGGCGATGAAGTCATGCTGATTGAACCTTACTTCACTCCCTACGAGGCACAGATACGCGGCACGGGCGGAGTCCCGGTTGCAATAAAGACACGCGAAGAAAATAATTTTGCTCCCACGATTGATGAACTTCGTGCGGCGTGGACACCTAAAACAAGGGGAATAATATTAAATTATCCCGACAACCCTTCGGGGCGTGTCGCGTCATTAAAACAGCTCGAAGAGATTGCGAAATTCGTCGAAGAAAAAAATATGTTCGTCTTGAGCGATGAAATTTACGAGTCGATGATTTTTAAGGGCGAACACGTCTGCTTCGCTAACATTCCCGGAATGAAAGAACGCACGCTCTTGGCCTCTGGAGTTTCAAAGAGCCATTGCATGACCGGCTGGAGAATCGGCTATGTTTTCGCGCCCAAGAACGTAATTAATACTATGTGCGTGTTGTCGTCTCATCAGACTTATGGAGTGAATACTCTCTCACAAAAGGCTGCAGCTTACGCAATGAACACTCAGGACGAAAAAGTTAAGGCCCGCGCAAAAATTTTCGGCGAAAGAATGAAAGCCGTAGAGGCCCGGTTAAATTCTATGAAGGGCGTGAAATGCCACCCGGCCGAAGGAGCTTTTTATCTTTTCCCTGACATTTCGGGAACGGGATTAACGAGCGAGGAGTTTACATGGCAGCTTCTCAATGATGCGAAAGTCGCGGTGGTGCCCGGCAATGCGTTCGGCCAGTCCGGCGAGGGCTATATAAGGATCGCCTGCACTCTTTCAATGGAAGATTTAATGAAATCTATGGATAAAATGGAAAATTTCTGCAAAAAATTTTAGGAGCGGAAATTATTTTTTCCTAACTCCTAAATTTTTTTTTAACTTTAATTATTTTTCCAGATAGTCTGAAATTTTCTCTGCTCTTTTTTCTCGTTTAATATTTTGTCGGCTTCCTCGATGAGGCCCGAAATAGTTTCAGTGCGGCTGTATTTTTCATATTTTGCCCAGCCTATATTGACGCGCAGACGGTAGGCAAGATTTTCCGACATTGCCATATTATTAATATAATTTCTGATATGCTCAATAAATAATTCAAACTCGTCGTTATCCTGAATATTTGCCACGATCATAAATTCGTCGCCGAAATATCTTGCTATATAGCAGTCATGTTCTTCGTCTTTGAATTTTTGCAGGGCATCAGCCATTAAAATTAATACCCTGTCGCCTTCTGAACGTCCATAGAGCGTATTGACCGAGTTCAAGTCGTTCACGTCTATAGCAAATAAATAAAGGTCTTCAGGATTTTCATTTTCATCGATGAGTTTATGAGTCAGGAACTGAACAAGGCCGTTTCTGTTTGAAATTTTTGTCAGCGGATCAACAGAGACGAGGCTGTCAGCATAATTAATATATACGAAAATGTCAGCGACTAATATCGCGTAGCACAGAAAAGGCACGCGCCAGTTAAAAGCCTGCAAAGGTCCGCAGACTAAAAAAATTGCCGGATAATAAATCGCCGTAACTGGTATAGTCCCGCGCTCGTACTTCGTCATTTTTCTTCGCCTCATGATTGAAAGTATCAGCGAGGCAAGCGGATAAATTAAATTCATTAAGAACATGAAAATAAAAAATTTCCCTGAGCTCATAATCTCGTCCGCAACTTCAGAGTGTAAACTCGTGAACGGTATAATAATTAACATTATGACCGTAAAAATTAACGGGCTTACGGCTAAAATTTTATTTTTTAACGAGTTCATGAGCGTTGATTTTTGATAAAGTTCGACGTAAACGAATAAAAGCCAGCAGATACAGACGAACAGGCCGAAATTTACCGCGCTCCCTAAATATTGAGACAGCGGCGACTTCGGTATAATGTTAATGTCAACGAGTACTCTGACTATTCCCGATATGCAATATAAAATCTGAACGAACACTAGACGAAACCATGCTATTCTCGGCTCGGTCTGGTCCGACGAGTGAAGCTGATAATTAAATAATATTATAAGCACCAGCGTGCAGACTACGTGAGCCTCAATCTTGAAAAAAGAATAGCCCGTCGTGTTAAAGACCGCAGTCCCCTCCTCCCACGCTCTTAAGATTGCGGACGCTGTTGTCATTTTATAAAACCTTCTTTCATTATTTTCCTGCCCTAATGATACACAAAAATTAAAAAAAATGCGGTTGAATTGAAATGAAATTTAGCTATAATTTAATTTCGTTCAGACTGTAATTGAAAAATATGTAAAGGGAGGTGAGCAAGACAATGGCGGATAACCCCACAATCGCCGAGATTAAAGCCACTGAAATTCAGGCCGCTAATGCAGTGCAGCAAGCCAAAGAAGATGCCGCGAAGAAACTCAACCGCGCAGGAGCGGACGCGGAAAATTCTTTGAAAGAGGCACGGCAGAATGCGGCGCGTCAATTTAGAGATAAGATTAAACGCGCTGAAGAGGCGGCCGAAACGAAAGCAAAGGCGACAATATCAAAGCGAGAGTCCGAAGCTCAGGACTTCTACACGAAGAACAAGGATAAAATTCCCGCTGCGGCTTCATTCATAACGGAAGAGGTGATGAAAAAATATGGGAGTAGCCAGGCTTAAAAAGGCGGAACTTTATTATCACAAATCCGTTCACGAACAAATAGCCGCCGCACTGCAGGAGACAGGAGCATGTCAGATTATCAGCACAGTTGAAGAAAATCAGCCGCGCCCGTCTGAAGTTGAAGCTCTGATTTCTTGCATGGAAGAAAAGCTAGCTGATGTCCGTTATTTGAACAGAACGCTCACTCCGCATTATGTTGACCCGATCCCGGCTCTTGACAGAATGTTGGGTGAACGTCCCGAAGTTACGATGACGGAACTCGAAGAGCTTGCGAACAAAACGGATTTGAGAAAAATCTGCGACGACACACGCGCAGTCGAACGAGAGACGGCAGATGTCAGATTAAAACTTTCTGAGGCAAAATTAAATGATTCGATTTTGTCATCGCTTGAGTTTTTTGATTATCCCCTCTCGATTTTCAACGAAGGCACCCGGACATTGACGGCTCTTGCAGGAACTGTGAAGCCCGAAAATCTGCCCGGCCTCAAAGCGGCACTCGGAGACTTTTCAAAATTTGCGCAGGATACTGAATTAATCATTGCGCCGTATAACGAAAAAGAAAAGCCGACGGAAGTTTGCGCCGTATTATTTTATTCACGCTCTGTTGAAGCTGAAGTCAGGGAGCTCTGCTCTAAGAACGGACTTTCTTTAATCGAAATTCCTGCGTCATTCAGCGGAACTCCTGCCGAAGAGAAAGAAAAACTCACAGCGGCAATAACGGAGCTTGAAGCGACAGAAAAATTATTAGCCGTGAAAATGGCTGACCTTGCGAACGATAACATGCTGACAGTTCAGAAGCTCTCGGACTATTACAACAGTTTAGCCGGACGCTATAACGGAACGGCCAAGAGCGATGAGACTGAAAGCACAATGCTCACTAAATTCTGGCTGCCTGCCGCCAGAGCCGAAGAGATTAAATCAAAAATCGAGGCCATAAGTCCCGAAATAGATTTAACGCTCGCTGACCCTGAGCCGGACGAGGAGCCGCCGTCGCTTTTAAGTAACGGAAGTTTAGTGAGGCCGTTTAATATTTTGACGGAGTTATACTCGTCGCCGACTTACAGAGGGATTGACCCGACACCTTTGCTCGCGCCGTTCTTCTGGATATTCTTCGGAATGTGCTTGGGCGATGCCGGTTATGCTCTCGTAGTTTTTGGACTAATTCTTTACGTTTTCAAGAAATACAAAAAAATTTCCGTAGGCGTTAAAGAATTTATAAGGCTGTTTTTATTCTGCTCCGTCTCGACGTTTATTTACGGCGTAATTTCGGGCAGTTTCTTTGGAAATTTCATTGACAGCTTTGTTCCGATTTTAGTACCTTTGAAAAATTCGTTAATGCTCGTAGATCCGATGACAAACCCGATGCAGGTCTTAGGAATTTCGTTATTATTGGGCGTAATTCACTTGATGTTCGGTTTGTTGGTCGCGGCGTATGAAAAAATACGCAACAAAGAATTTATTGACGCAATAGGAAGCAATATTTCATGGTTCTTATTTATAGTCGGGCTCTGCTTATTTGGTGTAGGGCTTGGCGGAATGTTGCCGCCTCACTTCACACAGATAGGTCAGTTCATGGCGATTATCGGAGCTGTGATAATTTTCTTTTATGCCGGAAGAGAAAAGAAAGGAATTATCAATAAAATAATTTCTGGATTTTTAGCTCTTTACGGTTCAACGTCATATCTTGGCGATATTTTGAGCTACAGCAGATTATTAGCGTTGGGCTTCGGCTCGGCGGTTATCGGAATGGTAATTAATTTGCTGGGCGGACTTGCGGCTAATATTCCGTACATCGGCTGGCTCATTGCTATTGTCGTAATTATCGGCGGACATATCTTCAGCATTGCGATAAATATATTGGGCTCATTCGTTCACCCGTTGAGGCTTCAGTATGTTGAATTCTTCGGTAAATTTTATTCGGGCGGCGGCGAACCGTTCACCCCGATGACGCTCTCACAGGAATTTGTAAACGTGAAGGCGTAAACAGTTAGGAATTAGGAGGTAGGAGGTTAAAATTTTACTCCGAAGCTGAAATTCTAATTCTTGAAACAAAATATTTTATTTTATGGAAAGGAAGTAAAAAATCATTATGGAAATGTTAGGACTTTCACTCGCTTTATTCGGAGCGGCATTAGCAGCAGCTCTGGCCGGCATTGGTTCAGCAATCGGAATCGGCGTTGCAGGCGGAGCAGCAGCAGGAGTTATGACCGAAGACCCCAACAAATTCGGCTCATGCTTAATTCTTCAGGCTCTTCCCGGAACACAGGGAATTTACGGCCTTCTTATTGCATTCTTTGTACTTAATAAACTTGGTCTTCTTGGCGGAGCGGGTGCAGTTGCTCTCACATGGAATCAGGGACTTCAAATTTTCGCGTCATGCCTTCCCATCGCTGTTGTAGGCTGGTATTCAGCAATTTGGCAGGGCAAAACTTCAGCAGCTTCAATACAAATGATCTCCAAAAAGCCTGAAGCAATGGGCAAAGCGATAATTCTCCCCGCAATGGTTGAAACCTACGCAGTTCTTGCTCTTCTTACGAGTATACTAATGCTCATGGGAGTACAGGTAGGCTAGTCGGGCAGGTGTTGGAAAATGGCACTTGCTGACATAAAGAACAAAATAAAAGCCGATTCACAGGCAAAAATTAAAGCGATCGAGGCCGAAAACGACGAAAAAGTCCGCGAAATCAGCCGCAAAGTAAACGCTGAAATTAAAGAAGTCCAAGATTCTTATGCTGTCAGACTTGGCAAGGAAGAGCCGGAAGTTTTAAGAAG
>JAFSXR010000025.1 GCA_017443985.1 Synergistaceae bacterium | reverse complement strand
GGCGGGTGGGGGCGGCGGCAGGGAAAAAGAGTCAAACTTTTTTTTCAAAAGCCTTCAAAAAAATTTTTTGATTCTATTTTTTTCTTCAGCTTTGAAAATTTTTATGAGGTCTCTAAAAAATAAAAATTTTTGTAGGTGTAAATGTAGTGGTAAAAAATTTCTCTCTCTAAAATTTTAGTTGTTTGGTGAGAAAAAAAGTTTATCATAAAATTTTTAGACTTGCAAAAAATTTATATCTTGCTAAAATATTTTCCGCGTTAAAAATAAAATGCCCGGGTGGCGGAATTGGTAGACGCGCTAGATTCAGGTTCTAGTGGGCGCAAGTTCGTGGAGGTTCGAGTCCTCTCTCGGGCACCAGATAAAAAATTCATGATACCGTTAAAGCGTTTTGGACAAAATTTCCTAGTTGATAAAAATATTTTAGCCGAAATAATTTCATGTGCAGACTTGAAAGAAAATGACTACGTGCTCGAAATTGGGCCGGGTCATGGGGTTTTGACTAGGGCTTTGCTTGAAAAGAAAATAGCCTGCCTTCATTCAATCGAACTTGACGAAAGACTGCGCCTTGAGCTTGAAGAGTTAGAACAGCACGAAAAAAATTTTCATCTTCACTGGGGCGATGCCGTAAAATTTGACTACTCGTCATTAAATCCATTCCCTAATAAAGTTATAGCTAACATTCCATATAACATAACAACGCCGCTAATCTGGAAATTATTAAATTTTTCAGGGCTTGGCCTCAATTATTTTTTATTCATGCTGCAAAAAGAAGCCGCCTTGAGAATTATTGCTCCGGCCGACACTAAAGAGCGTTATCCTTTGGGCGTTACTATTGAGGCAATGGGACGGGCACGCATTGTAAAAAACGTCTCGCGTAATTGTTTCCGGCCCGTTCCTAAAGTTGACTCGGCTATTGTTGAAATATCGATTGAAAAAAATTTTGACTTTATAAAAAATTCCTCATGGAGCGATTTGCTTCATCGGGGCTTTGCTCATCGCCGCAAGACTTTATTAAATAATCTCAAAGGTTTTATGGGTATTAATATTTCTGAATGGCAGGAAATTTTTAATTCGCTCGGCATTGATGAAAATATCCGCGCCGAAGATTTAAGCTGTGAGGACTGGATTAAGTTAGGAGTTAGGATTTAGGTACTGCCTACTTAATGAAAGGTGTTAATAACCCCTCGTCCCAGCCTACGGGTCTGAAAAATCCGCCGTAAAGTTTTGAGAGATGTGCTTTCATTTCTTCGCTCTGGTATGCGTTGACAACTTTAATATAAGCGTCAAGTTTAGCAGGGTCTTCAAGGTCGCTCGTCCTTGCGGCGATTAAGTTCCAGTATTCCTGCTCGCGTGCCTGGTCAGCATAAACAGCATCGCTGGCCTTCAGACCGTAATCAAGCGCGTATGTGTCATTAATAACGCCTGCGGTGATGTCGGGAAGAGCTGAAGGTATCGTGTTGGCTGCGAGTTCCTGAATAGTGATTTTCTTTGAATACGAAGCTATGTCATCTTTTGTGGGATTGAAGCCCGCGCCCTCTTTGAGCGTGAACAGCCCGGAAGTCGCCAGAACTTTTATTGCGCGTCCGCCGTTCGTCGGGTCGTTGGGAATCGCGATAACGTCGCCGTCTTTAATCTCGTCAAGTGTTTTAATTTTCGTTGAGTAAAGATTAAGGGGAACGACAAAAGTATTTGCTATGTTCGTGATTTTATAGCCCCTGCTCTCGATCTCATCAGTAAGATAAATTCTATGCTGGAAGCCGTTGAGGTCGATATCTCCGTCCGCGAGTGCCCTGTTAGGCGTTACATAGTCCGTAAACTGAATGACCTCAAGAGTAATTCCCTGCTTCGCTAACATTTCTTTGACCGGCTGCCACATTTCGTCATAGACGCTGCCGGTAACTCCGAGCCTGACTACGGTATCTGCGCACGCGCTGAACGCAAGAGCAAGCACTAAAACAACTGCGATTAAAAATTTTTTCGCCATAAAATAAAACTCCTTTCGATTTTATTTTTTAGTGAAAAAATTATAACACTCATTAAGAATTAACCGCGCCGTCTTTCACAGAGTGAGTATTATATAATACTTGTTGCAATTCATTTCCTAATTTAAGGGAGCTAAAAATTTTTTTATGGATAATAGAGACAAGATTGTAGTTTTGTTGGCAGGAGGGCGGATAGTTCAACATCAGGACGACAGAGAATTAAGCACCGAAGAATTATATGCCCTTCTGCCCGATGATATGAGAGAGCATGTAAATTTTCAAAAGTGGAGCTTTCAGCCGGCCTCAAACTACACGCTGAGAATGTGCGGAGAATTGATCGGCATGGTAACGTCATTAGTGCACGATGAAGGCGCGAGGGGCGTTGTCCTTACGTGCGGCATTCAAGCGATTTCGGAGCTGTCATATTTTGCCGACTTAGTTTGGGATTTGAACCCTCCGTTAATTTTCACCGGATCGATTTTCAACGCGGACTCTATGAACAGCGAGACGCATTTAAGATTAACTCAGGCTGTCCGTGCGGCACTGTCTGGACGATGTGTCGGCAAGGGAGTTTTAATTTGCATACAGGACGCAATTTACGCGCCGGCGGACGTGTTAAGAATTTCAAATTTCAACAGGGGAAGTCTGCTCGCGTTTCCTGAATCGCCTTTAGGAGTTTTTTCACAGCCTTCGGGAAATTATATTTCGTTGAGATTTCCGCGTCATAGATATATTCAAAAAATGATTATGCCGCTTGCGAGAAATATTCCGATTTTACCGGCTTCGCTCGGCGATAATGATGTTATGCTTCGCGCACTGCTCGATAAAAAATTTTCCGATGAGCTTGACGGACTCATAATATCGGGGCTTGGAGACGGGGACGTGCCTTCGTCATGGGTGCCGCTCCTTAGAAAACTATTGAAAGCTGAAATTCCGATTGTATTAAGTTCACGCTACCCCAGCGGAATTGTTCAGGCTACGGAAAATTATGAGGGAAGCGCGGCGCAGCTGCTGGACATGGGATTAATAAACGGCGGAATGTTATCGCCCTATCAGGCAAGAATTAAATTAGCTGTCGGGCTTGCGGCAGGGTTGAAGGGCGACGCTCTTGCAGAATATATGCACGGTAAATAAAAATGCCCGGAATAGCTGCAATAATAGGACGGCCTAACGCCGGTAAATCATCGCTCTTTAACAGGCTCACGGGCAAGCGCGACGCAATAGTTGACGACATGCCCGGAGTTACACGAGACAGGCTCTACGGAGAATGTGAGCATCGCGGAAAAAATTTTTACGTCATCGACACCGGCGGAATTTTCGGAGAGGACACGGAATTTAGCAGGGGCATTAAAAATCACGTTGACGAGGCCGTGAAAGAATGTGATTTAATAATTTTCATGCTTGACGGCCGCGACGGCGTAACAAGTTCCGACGAAGAAATAGCCGATTTTATCCGCAAGGCGTCAGGCAACGGCAAGCCCGTAATCGTCGCCATGAATAAACTCGACGACCCCAAGCACGATGATTTAATTAATGACGCTTACTCGCTGGGCTTTGAAAATGTTTTATCAATCAGCGCACTGCATAAGCGAGGCATTGATGAGCTTCTCGACTTAGTAACGGAACTTTTGCCGGAAAATTACGAAGAAAATTTTTCTAATGATGAAAGCGAAATTAAATTAGTAATCGCAGGTAAGCCCAATGTCGGAAAATCTTCGCTTCTGAATAAAATCACAAAGTCAGAACGTTCGCTCGTCAGTCCCATCGCAGGAACGACACGCGACCCCGTTGACATGGCAGTAAATATCGACGGCCAAAATTTTAGAATTATTGACACCGCAGGCTTGAGACGGCGTTCAAAATTTGACGGAGATTTAGAATATTATTCATTCGTCAGGACTCTAGCCGCTGTTGACAGAGCTGACATAGCTTTATTATTAATGGACGCCCGCGATCCCTGCACAGATCAGGACAAAAAAATTGCCGCTCACGTAGTTCAAAAGGGCAAGGGCTTAATTATCGTCCTCAATAAATGGGACTTAATACAGGCAGGAGTTAGGAGGGAGGAGGTAGGAAGTAAGAGTAATAATCTTGCTGACGAGTTAATGAAAAAAATTCGCGACGATATGCCGTTCTTGAGTTACGCGCCTGTAATTTTTGCTTCGGCTCTGAACGGACGGGGGATCAATAAAATTATTCAGACCGTCTTAACCGTCAATGAAAATCGCAAGAAAAGAATAGCGACTAATTTATTAAATCGTTTAATGCGTGATGTTCTTGCGTTCGACAGACTTCCTTCAGATAAAAAAGGACGCGCTTTGAAAGTTTATTACTGCTCGCAGGCTGACGCATTGCCCCCGACTTTTATATTTTTCGTGAACAAGCCCGAATTAGTTAATTCTTCGTTTGAAAATCATGTTAAAAATAAATTGCGCGAGCTAGAAGATTTTACCGGCACCCCCATCAGAACTTTTTGGAGAGGAAAGGATAAAGATTAAGTAGGAATTAGGAGGTAGGAGGTAGGAAGTAAAAGATGAAAAAAATTTTTGCATTAATTTTTATTTTTGTCCTTAGCGCGTCATGCGCTTGGGCGCGGAGCGATGTAACGCTTGCTGAATTAAACGGCACTGTCGGCGTTCAAATGGAAGAATTTGTCAAAGAAGTTATCGCAAATTCCGAAAATAACGGCGACGCTTTGATAATTTTTCAGCTCGACACTCCGGGCGGCCTCGTCGAATCAATGCGCGGAGTCGTGCAGTCAATCTTAGCCTCAAAAGTTCCTGTAGCTGTCTGGATACCTCCGGGGGGACGTGCGGCGAGCGCAGGGGCTTTTATCGTCCAGTCTGCTCACGTTGCGGCTATGGCACCGGGAACGAACATAGGCGCGGCTCACCCCGTTGTGGCTTCAGGCGAGGACATAAAAGAGAGCGACATGAGCAAAAAAATTATGAACGACTTGAAAGCTCAAATGCGTTCCGTTGTTCAGTTGAGAGGCCGCAATCAGGAAATCACGGAAAAAATGATTGAAGAAAGTATTTCATTAACGGCGACAGAGGCTCTTAAAAATAAAGTCGTTGATGTCATAGCCGGCGATGTAAATTCGTTGATTAAAGCAATTTCCGGGCGGCGCGTGAAAGTCGGCTCGAACTTCGTGAAAATAAATTTTGACAACGAAGTAAAAGTCTCAAAGGCTGCGATGTCCTTCAGCGAAAAAATTATCCAGTTTGTTTCAGACCCTCAAATTGCATATTTGTTAATCTCCGGCGGAATTATGGCTATCTTTTTCGAGATCATCACGCCGGGCGGCTTCATGCTCGGAACTGCGGGGGGCGTTATGCTCGTGCTTGGCTCGATAGGATTAAAGATGCTGCCGTTCAACTGGGCCGGAATAGTGTTAATAATTGCCGGGATTATTCTAATGGTCATAGACTTAGTAGCAGGGACTTCGGGGGTCTTAACTCTTCTTGGCCTCCCCGTATTTTGCTTGGGCGGAGTATTTTTGTTCCGTGCGCCGGGCGGCGAGCTTCTTCAGGTCTCAATGTCCGTGATAGTCGGAATAGCCGTTGCGCTTGGAATTTGTTTTGCTTTCATGGCTTATTTAATTCTGAAAGGTTTTCGCCGGAAAGTCTCAACGGGACAGTCAGGCATGATTGGCTTAAACGTTGAAATAATTTCGGACTTGAGCGAAAAAAATTTCGGGCAGGTCTCCTGTCATGGCGAGATATGGAGAGCGAGAACGGAGTCAGGAAATCTCGCGGCAGGCTCTTCAGGAACCGTCAAAGCCGTTGACGGCATGACATTAATAATTGAATAAGGAGAATTTTTTTTAACTCCTAACTCCTACTTGACACTAGCTGATACTCATAACTCTGCTGGCGATCATGAAATAAAAAGTCAGACTCCCTGCGTCAACAATCGTCGTAACTATTGGAGCGGCCATCAACGCCGGGTCAAAGCCCAGAGCCTTCGCCAACAGCGGCAACATTCCTCCGACAGTCTGAGCAAAAATTACGGTGGCAAATAAACTTATCCCGACGGTTAATGAGAGCAGAAAGTCTCCGCTCATTGCGTACTTATAGAAGAAATTTACGACAGCAAGGCCGCCCCCGACTAGGAGACTTACTCTAATCTCTTTTGAAAGAACTTTCAGAGCGTCAAAAATTTTTAACTCGCCCACAGCAATTCCGCGAATTACGAGCGTTGACGACTGTGAGCCCGCGTTGCCGCCCGTGTCCATTAACATTGGAATAGCCGCTATTAAAGCCGGCAGGGCAGCAAAAACAGATTGATAGTGCGTCAATATCTGCCCGGAGAGCGTCGCCGAAATCATCAGGACCATTAGCCAAATTATTCGCTTCTTTGCAAGCTCAGC
>JAFSXR010000024.1 GCA_017443985.1 Synergistaceae bacterium | reverse complement strand
TGCGTTTAACCTTCCTATAGTAACATTCGTAGATGTTCCCGGATATTTGCCCGGAGCTGATCAGGAACACGGCGGAATTATTCGCAAGGGAGCAAAATTGCTTTACGCTTACAGTGAGGCGACGGTGCCGTTAATCAGCGTAATTATGCGCAAGGCTTACGGCGGAGCTTATCTCGCAATGAGCAGCAAATCGCTCGGAGCTGATGTCGTTCTTGCTTGGCCTCAGGCTGAAATCGCAGTCATGGGAGCAGAGGGCGCGGCAAGTATAGTTTTCAAGAAAGAAATTAACGACGCTGAGGACCCGTCCGCGAAGAGGCTTGAAAAAATCGAGGAGTACCGCGAAGCTTTTGCAAATCCCTACAGAGCAGCAGAGCGCGGATATGTTGACCGCGTAATCATGCCCGAAGAGACTCGCAAAGCAATTTTTACGGCTCTTGAAGGAATTGAAAGCAAACGCGACACAAGACCGGCGAAAAAGCACGGGGTTATACCTCATTAAAAATATAAACAGGAGGGAAAAATTATGCACTTTGAAGGACTTTCAGGGGCAATCAACGTCAGCATAGTGGCGTTCTCAATCGTCTTCGGCGTTCTTTTAGTTCTCACTGCCGTAATTTTCGGAATGAGATTATTTGCAGGCGGCGCAGACGAAAAAAAAAATGATGTAGCAGCTAAACCCTCAGCTCCGGCAAAACCCGTACAGGCCGTAAAAAATGCAAGTGCTGATAAAGCGAAAATCGTTGCGGCGATCACGGCGGCCATAATCGAGTTCACGGGAAGTTCTAATTTTAGAATTTTATCTGTCGAGGCTGAACACGGGCGCGACTACTGGACATCAAGATGGAAAGCTGCGGGAATGATTAATCTTAATTCAAACAGATTGAACCGCAGTTGGCATTAATAAAACAGGTAGGAGTTAGGAAGTAGGAGGTAGGAGTTAAAAACTTTTTGCCTTTTATGTCCGGCTCTCATCAATAAAAAAACTTGAAAGGAGAAATTTTAACGTGAGTAATAAATATAGAGTAATAGTTGACGGAACGGCCTACACTGTTGAGGTCGAAAATCTCGGTGCGGGTGCTTCAATGCCTGCGCCTGCTGCGGCACCTGTAGCTTCTGCGGCACCGGTGGCGGCTCCTGCACCTGCTCCAGCTCCTGAAGCTCCGGCTGCTCCTGCGGCAGTTGCTGAAGGCGCAACAACAGTAACGGCTCCGATGCCCGGAAAAATTTTGAGCATTAAAGTAAACGTAGGCGACAGTGTAAATAACGGCGACTTAGTTTTACTTCTCGAGGCCATGAAAATGGAGAACGAAGTTTTTGCTACAGCGTCAGGAAAAATTACGGAAGTTCGCGTAAAATCCGGCGACAGCGTAAACACCGGCGACGTTCTTTTAGTTATCGCATAAATAATATAAAAAAATTCCCTCTGTCATTCAACGGCAGGGGGAATTTTTTATACGGTGTTCTAAAAATTATACGTTAAATCTAATTTCTATCATGTCTCCGTCTTTGACGATATATTCTTTGCCTTCAAGACGCAGAACGCCTTTTTCACGGCATTGTGAAATCGAAGCGTTATTCGCAATAAAATCATCATACGCAACAACCTGCGCCCTTATAAATCCACGTGCTAAATCCGAATGAATTGTCCCGGCAGCGTCAACAGCGTTCGAGCCCTCGCGCAGAGTCCACGCTCTTACTTCGTCCGTGCCGCTCGTGAAAAATGAAATTAATCCTAAAAGTTTATATGCCTCGTGAATTAATCTGTCGCGTCCCGGCTCTGTGATCGATAAATCTTTCATAAATTCCGCTCTGTCTTCGGGTTCAAGCTGTTCAAGCTCCATTTCCGTAGCTCCGTAGACTTTCACGGACTTTAAGCCCTTTTGCGACATTTCGTTTTCAAGCTCTTTTAATTCCGGCACGTCGCCCGTCTGTGTGTCGTCAAGATTTAAGACGATTAATTCAGGCTTCAATGTTAAGAAAGCAAAGCCCGATAAAATTCTTTTCTGTTCGTCAGTCAAATTTAATTCGCGCAAGGGACGTTCATTTAATAATTGAGTTTCAAGTTCTTTTATTAATTCGAGCTCTGAACTTTCCTGCGGCGTTAATTTTTTCTTGGCCTGCTTCTCTTCAAGTTTCGTTAGCCTGTTGCTGATTACTCCCAAGTCCCTATAAATTAATTCAGCTTCGACTATGCGCCAGTCGCGTAACGGGTCAATGGAGTTTTCCGGGTGAGGCACTGAAGAATTTTTGAACACCCTGATGACATGCAGGAGAGCTTCTGATTCCGAAACGAACGACAAAAAAGAATTACCGAGCCCCGCGCCTTTTCCGGCATCGCGTGAAAGTCCTGCGAGGTCAACAAATTCAACGTCAGCAGGCTTTTCGCTCTTGGGCTTGAAAATTTCTATGAGCCTGTCAAATCTTTTATCCGGCACGCTCACGAGAGCCCTGTTAGGTTCTGTCTTGCCTCCTGCGTAGGGTTTTACTTCAGCTCCTGCGCGTGTGATTACATTAAAAACAGTAGACTTGCCTGAGAGCGGCAGTCCAACTATTCCGCATTTAAGCATTTTATTTTGCTCCTTAAATTATTCTTGAATTTCTACGGGCATGTTTCTATAGGCGTATTTTTCTCTAAGCTCGGCGATGTCCTCGTTGCTGAGCCTGATACAGCCTTCGGTAGCGTTCGTTCCTCTTGAGTCTGGGTCGTGTGTCCCGTGAATGCCGATGCCCTTCCAGCCTTTTGCGTCGAGCCTCAAGAAATAAGGCCCGTAAGCTCCGGCGATTTTTCCTTTTCCGTCATGAAAATCATGCGTCCATGATGAAGCGTTTTCCATAGAGACAATCCTAAATTTTCCGGTAGGGGTTCTGTTATCGCCGACGCGCTCTTTGTCGCCCTTATTCCTTCCGACAGCGACGGGATAAGTTTTCACAAGCTCATCGCCTTTCAATAAAGACAGAGTATATTTTGACTTATTAATTAAAATTCTGTACTTGTCAGAAATTTTTTTATTCGCTTTAGCAGGCGCTATTATTCTGTCCGTTTGTGGATTTGCTTCGGACGGCAAAATTATTTCGCGTTTTTTCGCAGTTTTTTTGTTATTGTTCAACGGAATTGCTACAGCCTCGCTTTTTTTCTCGTTGTCTTTAGCTTTCATTGCGACAGGTTCGGATATTTTGACCGGCGGCAATTCTGTTTTAACGGGCGATGGAAGTTTTGCCGTAATTATTTCCTGAGGGTTTTCCGTAACCGCTTCGGCATTGTTAGCGCGTATAGTCCCGGAACTTACATAAACGCCGGCGCATAAAATTAAAAATAAAAATGACAGCACGCCGCGCATAAAAGGGTGAAGCCGTTTTTTTGTCGCCCAGCGCCCGGAGCCTTTATCTATATAGACAGTTTTCAGCGTAAAAATATTTTTTAGAAATTCGCGCATAAATTATTTTTCTCCCGCAAAAATTTTTTTGTATCACGATATATTAGCACGAAAATTAATTAGGAGTTAGGCATTTTTCTCATTCTTCATTCTTTTTTGTGAGATTTTCTTCAATGTCCGAGAGTTTTTCGCGTTCGCCGAATAATAATAAAGTGTCATCGGCCCGAAGCCTTGTATTTCCCTTTGGAATTAAAAATTTAGAGTCTCGATTGATTAATAAAATTGCAACGCCCTCAGGAAATTTTAATTCGCTCACCGTGTGTCCGACTACTGCGGCCTTTGCATCGATATCAACCTCGCGGGTCTCTTCAGTTCCGCTGCCCGGCGTGATGTCAAAAGCTAACGGGTAAGTTTTCGCTTCTCTTACAACTGCGTCGAGCTTCAATAATTTTGCAACGTAGGCAAGAGTTTTCCCCTGTAACATTACTGAAGTTAAGACGACAAAGAAAATTAAATTGAACATGTATTTTGCCTGCGGGTGCCCCTCTGTCAACGGGTAAGTCGCTAAAATGATCGGCACTGCTCCGCGCAGGCCCGTCCACGAGACAAATAATTTTTCGCGGAAATTATAGCGGCTGAATAAACTTCCTATAAGGACAGCTAAAGGCCGGGCGACGAACATTAACGCGAATGAGATTAAAAGCCCGACATTAATAACTGAAAAATTAATTAGCTCTTTAGGATTTACTAGAAGTCCGAGAACTAAGAACATTATTATCTGCATGAGCCAAGCGAAGCCGTCGTGAAATTTCTGCAGGCTGTATTTATAGAGAAAATCTCCCTCGCACATAACAATTCCGCAGACATAGACAGCTAAATAGCCGTTGCCGTAAACTGTTTCGGTAATTCCGAAAGTCGTTAAGACTATACAAATTCCCCAGACTGGATATAAAGCCTCGTTAGAAACTTCTAATCTTTGTATCATGTAGCACGCAAAGCGTCCCATTAAAAAACCCATAGCTCCGCCCGCGAGCATTTGAACGACAAATTTTATAGCGAGTTGAGTTACAGGCACGTCGGGAGTTCTCAGCCACGTCAACGCCGTCAAAGTTAAGAATACTGCCATCGGGTCGTTGCTGCCTGACTCAAATTCGAGCAGGGGCTTCAATGTTCCCTGAAGGCCGACCTTTTGAGTCCTCAAGATTGAAAAAACCGCAGCCGCGTCCGTCGATGAAATTATCGCGCCCAATAAAAATGCGTCCTTGAAATTAAACTGCGGAAGCATGAAAATTACTAACGCCGCAAAAATTGCTGTCAAGAGCACGCCCAAAGTTGAAAGCACAACGCCTTGAGTTACTATGGGCTTGACGTCCGACCACTTAGTTTGAAAGCCGCCCGAAAAAAGAATAAACGCGAGCGCGAAACTTCCGACCTGATTGGCTGCATTAGCGTCGCTGAAGTCCAAGCCTCCAGGCCCGTCAACTCCGGCCAGCATTCCTATAGCTAAGAATAAAATTAACGCAGGCACTTTGATTTTTTCTGACAGCGTACCTGCAACAAGACTCATGAAAAATAAAAGACCTGCAACTAAAAAAGGATTGATTACCTGAAGCAAAGAAATTTCCCTCCTAAAAATTTATGCTCGAAGTCTAGCGATAAGCTGGGCATTATTTTCTTCAATAAGCCGTCTGACATCTTCGAGCGTAACGGCGTGCATTTTCTCTTCGTGCCTCTCCCACCACCTGTTGACGAACGACAGAAGCAGCAGCGCGCCGAACAAAACTAAAAGCCAGTATAAAAAACTGTGAACATCGCCCACTCGTTTTTCTAAGCCGTCAATGCGGTTCGATAAATCCCTGTAATTTACGTCAATACGATTCGACAGGTCCTTATAGTTTCCCTCCGTACGTTCGGAAAGAGTAGCATAATTCCCGTCAATGCGACTCAAGAGTTCCTTATAGTTCCCGTCAATTCGTTCGGATAACGCTTTAATGTTGCCGTCAATTCTATTTCCAAGATTTTCTATTTCGTTATGCAGCCTTAGAAATAGAGCCTCCATTTTCGCGTCAAAAACATCTTGCCGCACATACACGCTCATGTCCTCCGAGACAGCCCCGTAAGACAATGAAGGTACTAAAAATATTAATAACGCCGTTAAAAATATTTTTTTCATCAGCAGATACTCCATTCTTAAAATTATTATTGCTGCGTGAATTAAAGCAGTTTTTCTATTTTAAGGCAAGGGCAGCAAAATCTTGACAGATAATTTTTTTTTATTATAATGTTTGATATAACGAACAAATATAGAATAAAAAAATTACTCAAAAACTTTTTCCTGCAAGAAAGTTTTTTGAAAGTAAAAATGAATTTATAAAACTTGTTCTTGTTCGATCGTTTTAGTTTTACCCCCCTCAAATAATGAAATAAATCTGCGGAAGCTCAAAAGGTTTTCGCAGTTTTTTTATTGCGCAGAAATTTTCAGGGACGCTCAGAAAAAAAATTAAAATAATTTTTTAGGGGGCTCTCAAAAAATTTTTGATTCTATTTTTTTAATCGGCTCTGAAAAAATTTATAAGCACGAAAAAATTTTGAAATTTTTGTAGGTGTAAATGTAGTTGCAAAAATATTTTTCTCTGGAATTTTTTGAATGAATAAAAATTGAACGTAAATATTTTATCACAAAAACTTTTTTTATGAGATAAAATTAAAAAATAAAAAAATTTTGCTCATATTGCGGCTGATATATAATAGGCAGATTAAAATTTAATTTTTATGGAAGGAGTAATTTTTATGTCAAAGAAATTTGCGTTTATTTCAGTAATTTTAGCCTCGCTGCTTGTCTGCGTGTCTGCTGCTTTTGCTTACGTTGCCAGCCCCGTTCCTCCGTCAAAAGGCCAGTGGGGGTTTGCTCTTGAAAGTTCTTTGCCCCTCTACGAAAAAGCCGACTCTAATTCGGATTCAGAATATGTTGATTTTGATGGCGAATGGTTCAAAGTTCCAAGCGCGGTCCGCGACAATGATAATATGTTATGGTATAAAGTAAAAATCGGCAAAAAAAGCGGCTGGCTTGCTCAAAACGGCATCAGATTAAAATTACAGGCCGGAAAAAGTAAATCTGCTACAAATCTCTATAAATCCTACAGAAAAAATAAAAGTGCTCTTCAGCCGTTGCTCGGACTCGATCAGGACGAAATACGCTCGAAGCTCGGAACGCCGACAATGCGCGAGACTCCGTATGAAGAAGCCGACGTTAATATTCTTTCATACGAGCTTTCAGACAGAAATATGACGCTTGTTGTAACTCTGCGCGGCGGTGAAGTCGAAGAAGCAAGATTTTTTGACGGACGCGCCGGTCAGACAGATAATTAAATTTTTTTAAGGAGTTTTTATGTTAAGTATGTCAAAGAAATTTTTATTATTATTCGTGTTGAGTGCCTGTGTATTAAATTTTCCGCTTAGTCTTGACGCTCAAGAGCGTACGATGCAGCCTGTTCCCTCAAAAGGCCAGTGGGCATTCGCGCTTGAAAATTCTCTTCCGGTTTATGAACAGCCTGACGCAAAGGCGGACGCTGAGACCGTCGAATTTCCTGAATCGTGGCTGAAACTTCTCGGCTCCCGGAGGGACGGAGAGGGTGCTTTATGGTACAAAGTCAAAGTCGGGGAAAAAACCGGCTGGCTTGCTCAAAACGGCGTTTTATTGAAGATAGGCCCGAAAAGTAAAACCGCATCGGATCTTTACGACACTTACGCAAAAAATACGAAGAAGGCCAAGAAAAATCCCGAACTTTTTGCCAGCGAAGACCCTGCGGAGTGCAAAGCATTTTTAGGTTTCAATCCTTTGGGAATGAGCGAGGCTTCCATTCAAAAAAGGCTGGGCACGCCGACAGCGCGCTACACGGATTTTATAGAAAGCCAGTTCACAACTTTTTCATACGAACTTCCTACAAAAAATATTACGTTTGATGTCTGCATGCAGGACGGAAAAGTTTACGCGATTGAGCTCAGAAGCGGACGAGCCGGAGACATAAAATTAAATTAAATTGAATTTCGCGCTTGTTCTAAGTCTTGCGATATTGACCGACAGAATTTTAGGCGACCCGAAAAATTTTCCTCACCCCGTAAAATTAATCGGGCGCGTTATAAATTTCTGGCAAAAAATTTTATTTACAGACAAAAATTCATTTACTCGCGGCCTCGCTCTGTGTGTTTTGACTTTATGCACGGCGGGGCTCTTTGTTTTCGCGCTGCTTTATGTTTCAAAAAATAATTTTTTTGTTCAAGTTTATTTAATTTATTCGGCCCTTGCATGGCGCGACCTGAAGGACGAGACGGAAGAAATTTTTTTTGCCCTGTTAAAAAATAATTTAGACGAGGCTCGAAAATTTTTATCGTTTGTTGTCGGCCGGGACACTGAAAAATTAAACGCAGCTGAAATAACCTGCGCGGTCATTGAGACAATTTCAGAGAACTCTATTGACGGAATAATCTCGGTGATTTTTTTTGCGGCCTTAGGAAATTTTTTCTTCGGCTCTTACGGAATGATATTAAGCGTGTGGCTCTTCAAGGCTGTCAGCACATTAGACTCAATGATAGGCTATGAAAGCTATGAAAAATTCGGCTTTGCTTCGGCAAAACTTGATGACGTTCTAAATTTTATTCCTGCCCGTCTCGGAGGTTTTATTATCGTAATGTCGGGCAGAAATTTTTTCAGAGCTCTCAAAATTTTTTTACATGATCGAAAAAAACACAAAAGCCCCAACAGTGCGCACGGTGAAAGCGCGTTCGCCGGAGCATTAAATATAAAACTGGGCGGAGGAGCTTTTTACGGGGGAATTTTTGAGCCGCGTCCGTTCATTAATGAAAATGCACGCGAGCCGGAAATTTTTGACATTGTAAGAGCTTGGAACTTGTTGGATATTTCTTGCGCTTTGTTCGCGGTGCTGATGATTATTTTAGAAATTTAGGAGCCGGGAAAAATTCCTAATTCCTAACTCCTAACTCCTAATTGCTTAAATTAAATATCTTCTTCAGGAGCAAGCTCGGTCGTTCTTGTCTCTGGAGGCATGATTATCGAGAAAATGATAAAGAATACAAAGCCTGCGACAAGTCCCGGAATTATGGGCTGGCTTATGTGCATTCCAAAAATGTTTCCGCCTGAGAATTGCTCAAGATAAACTACAATGACAGTTCCTGCGATTAAAGAGGCGATAGTGCCGGCCTTAGACGCTCCCTTCCAGTACATGCCCATGATATACGGGAATAATGAGCCTGCGGCGCGGAGAGTGAAGCTGAACATCAAAATAGATACAATGCTTTGAGTGTTATAAAGCGCGATGAGCATAGACACAACTCCGACGAGGAACATTGAAATCTGCGTAACACGCATAACTTCTTTGCTGCCTGCGTTCTTTCTGATGAACTGCTTATAAATATCGTTGGCAAAAATTGCCCCTGCTCCGAGCATGTCAGAATCTGCTGAGGACATTGTAGCCGAGATAATGCCTGCGAAAAGGAATCCGCATATTATCGGAGGCATTACTTCCATAGCAAGAACAGGAAGGGCGTATCTTGCTCCGACATTTGCAAAATCCGACGCTGAAAATTTTCCCATGTTGATAAGCGCAAGCATGATAATTCCCAAAATCGTCGGGATAAAAGCATAAACGAAATTAATAACGGCTGCTCCTAACGATCCGATTGCTGCGGCCTTAGTATCTTTTGTGGCGTAGTAACGCGACACGGCCTCCTGACCTACTGCGAAAGTAGCGACGTACATTATGGTTAATGATATTATGTCGATGATGCCGTAGCTTTTTCCGGGCCCGTCCAAAAGTTTCAAAGTGCCCTCAGGAATATTCGCAACGACAGCGTCCCAGCCGCCTGCAAAATTCAAAGCGAAGGGCACCGCGATAATCATTCCTGCCACGATTAAAAATATTTGAACGTTATCGGTTATAGTTACGCTCCACAGGCCGCCCATGATCGAATACAGAGTGATTACTATCGAAATTATAATTACGGCTGTCTTGTAGCTTATTCCGAGCATCGTCGAGCAGATTACTGCTGAGGCTATAATCTGTCCGGCCGTAAGTCCGATAAGGGGCAGCAGCATAATTATTGAAGTTATGCAGCCGCAAGCCTGTCCGTAGCGTCTCCTGAAATATTCTGGAACGGTCTTGACTTCTGAAAGACGGAACTTCGGAGCAAGGAAGCACAAAATTATAAAGGCAAGTCCCATTGTGGAAATGTACCATGAGGCACTAAGCCCGAAGCCCGACATTCCGTTTTGAACAACGCCGAGCGAACTTCCGCCTCCTATTTCCGTTGCCGCTAATGTTCCGGCCATCATCAAAGGACCAAGCCTTCTGCCTGCGACAACAAAATCGGTGTTGTTCTTGACTTTTGTCGACGAGTACCAGCCGATCCAGAGCATGAAAAGCGTATAAGCAACTACTATAACAACTACAGTTAAGTTAGCCTGCATAAATAAACATTCCTTTCTTTACTGTAAAATTTTTTATTAAAGTAAATATATTATACTTGCAGCTTATTTTACCGTGAATGTTAAAAAATTTTTTTTAGAGAAAAAATTTGAAAGAAATAAAAATCTGAAAGAGATAAAAAAAGGTGAGAGAAAAAATTTTCTCCCACCTCAAAAAATTTTTTTTTTACTTTGCGATGCGTGTCAGCCCTTCAAAATTATAAGTGGCCTTCACGATAATTTCTGGCGTGTCTGTCGTTATGCTCTTGTAAGCAGGGCCGGCGTAGTGCGCCATTCCGCCGATGTTGTAAACCTTGCTCATGTCCCAGCCGCGAGCCTTGAGAATTTTCATCATGTTGTTGACGCGGCCTCCGCCCTGACACATGAGGAAAATCGTTTTATTTTTCGGGAAGAGTGCCTGAAGTATCTCGTCAGACTCTTTGTATACGGGGATCGGGTCGTCAGTCGTTCCGCCGTAAAGCTGAGGCAGTGAAGAATCTTTGTGCGCGTCAGCGTTAAATATCAACGAGAGATAAGGAATACACTCAAAGTTGCGCAAGTGTTTCTTTGCGTAGTCCTCGAAGTCGCGGAGGTCGATATACATAACGTCGCTGCGTCCGAGATACTGAAGGAGATTTTCATTCGTGATTGATGAGCATGTCGGCCCGAAGTTGCCCGGAGCGCAGACCGTCTCTTCTGTATCGTCCTTGTTGGCCTTGTAAGTTTTTTTAGTGTCAACGGGCGCAGGAAGTTCCGTTCCTTCTTTTGCCGCTGACGCGGTTGCAACGGCCGCCGCTACAGCCTTTTTGCTCTCAAAAACTTTTCTCATCTCTACAGCTTTTGGATCGCCGTCAAAGAATTGATCCGTCGCGTGATACACAAACATAGCTTCAAGTATTCTGAGTATGTTGTTTGACGAGACTGTCGCGCCCGTCCAGCCGTCAAGCGTTAAATTTTCGCGTCCTTCGCCGACGTTATAGTCTTTGATGTCGTCAATCGTGCCGAGCTTCATTATCTGGGCGCAGGTCTTGCCGACATAGTACGGCAGCATTTCAGCCTTAAATTTTTCAAACGTTGACTTCGGCGACGTAGGAGGGGGATCGCTGTCTCCCCAGAAACCGCCGAGATAATGACCCGTTGAGTCTCTGTCAAAGCTGAAAGTTCTGACGGCTGCGTCCTCAATTTTTCCGCTTGAGGGCAGAGTTAATTCAAGATACGCGGTTGACCATACGTTGAGGTCTGCGGGACGGCAGGTGCAGGAAATGAAAGTAACCTGATACTTCACATAATTGCGCGCAACATACTTGAAGGGCACAAAGGCATAGAACAAATCTTCTTCTTTCGGGCCGTCGATATGATTGAACGGAATGACGGCGACCGCGTTGGCTTTGCTTCCCTCTCCAAGTTTTGCCGAAGAGTTGAGGAACCTGTTTACTTCGCCCAGTGAGAGTTCATCTGCTGACGCGGCAGACAAAATCATCGCTGAAAGAAGCAAGCACACTAATAATTTTTTGGACATATAAAATCCTCCTTTTTAATTAAATTTCTAAATTAATTACTCTGTAATTGTGTACATCGCTACTTCGTCAATTTCGCGGTTGGTAGCGACAATTACGTCCTGTCCCTTGCTGTTCTTGAAGTGCATCGCGTTTGCACAGCCGGTGTCTTTGTCAATGAGCTCTGTTTTATAGTCGCCGGCTCCGCTGTCCCAAGTGATTGCGATCGTCTGCTTAGTTCCTTTTCTCCAGCCTATAATCCATGTAGGAACGCCGAGAAGCTCACATGTCCAAGTCGCGTGGATCATCTCGGTTTCTTTTTCAGGGCGCGGATATTTCCATTGAGGAACGTATTTATTATGCTCATCAAGGTGATAAATCGTGAGGGAATTTCCGTGAAACGGGCTTATACAGCCTAGCTCTAATTTTCCGTCGCCGTCGAAGTCTAGAAGAATTGAATCGCTTGAAGGAACGGTGCTGACCTGTTCAACTTCCCAAGACGCTCCGAGAACGGCAGGGGGCGAGACAATGAACGTGCCCTCTTCACATGCAACAAGAGCCGCGTCGTGTCCTGCGTGTGAAATTTTGCAGTAGCCGTGATTTTTTAACATGCCGTTTGCAATTAATTTCATCTCCAATAAATTATCGTCGTTGTAGCTTGAAAGGTCATTAGGAAGAACTGCACCGAAGCACGCGCCCGGATAACGCCAATCGTTTTTATATTCGTGTCCTGTTTTCAGAGCGCAGGCAATGAGATAATTTACTCCGCCCCTGTTGAGAATGCCGAAGCGGTGAACGAAAGGAACTTTGCAAAGCGTACGGATTTCCCAATTATCTTTTGACTTTGGAGTTGCGATTACAATCTTTGCATTAATTGAGTCATTCGGTGAATAAAATTTGTGTGTTGCAAGGAACTGGCCGCCGCCGTCCGGAACCGGAGTCATCGTCATAACGCCGCCGGGCTGTGTCCAAACTGTTTCGAGGCACTCGCCGTCCTCTGAAAAGAGATAGCACGGGTCAGTTTTTTCAGCCGCTACGAGAAAACATTTCTGCCCTTTGAAGTCAAGAGCTGAAATCTCGTAACATTTGTTGAGATTGGAAATAACTTTCTTTTCGACCTTCATAAATAAATCACTCCTAAAAAAAATTTATATTTGCTTGTCAATTTTTTCTGACATCGAACGGCACGCGAATTTAATATCATCTTTCCATTCTGCCCTGCCTACGTCCCACATCTCCGTTACAAAACGCCTGATGCCCATCTCCCACGCCTTTTTGATTACAGCGTCAAAGTCAACGTGTCCCGTTAAAAATGGAATCTCGCGAAATTTTCCCGGCACTGTCTCTTTGAGATGAAGCGCGATAATGTGTCCTCTGCCCGTCTCCATGTCATCAAGCACGCTGGTCCCGTAAGTTTTTGCGGCGTTCGTTAAATTTCCTGCGTCGGGATAAACTCCGAGATAAGGACTGTTAATTAAAGAAACGTAGTGCATGGATTTTTGCGTGGTGTTCATAAATTCCGTCTCCATTGTCTCGAAGCCGAGCAGAACGCCTTTATCAGCCGCCATTAAAGTTGCCTTAGCAAGATTTTCGCGGAAAAATTTTTCGCTCTCAGGCGTGCTCTTTTCGTAATAAACGTCATAGCCGGCAAGCTGTATTATTCTTACGCCTAAGTCATCAGCGAGCTGTACGGCCTTCTCCATAATTTCAAGACTGCGTTCGCGGATCTTAGGGTCGGACGCGCCGAAGGGGTATTTGCGGTGCCCTGAAAGACACATGCTTCGGATCGGCATATTGATTTCTTTCATGAGTTTCAAAATTTCAAAGCGTTCGTCCTGCGACCATTCGAGGCGCGATAATTTTTTGTCCGTCTCGTCAATGCTGATCTCGACAAAATCGTAGCCGCATTCCTTAGCGCATTCTAATTTTTCACGCCACGACATAGACTCAGGCATGGCCTTTTCATACAGGCCGATAGAGTATGGCTTCACAAGTCAACAGCTCCTTTGCGTTGATATAGTTTTTATTTTTTATAAAATCTTTAATGAAAAATCTGGCTAGTAAAATTTTTTTGATTATAGCAAAACTTTTTGAAAATGTATACATATATATTTGACTTTTCACAAGCGTTAATGTATATTCTAGCTTAATTTAGTAAACATTTCTCAAAATAATTTCTAAAAAAAAGATTTTAGCAGTTATCTTTCGCTTTAGGTTTCAAAATTTTTGTACTAAGGAGGTTTCTATAAAGATGAGTAAAATATCGGAAATGACTCGCGAAAAATGGATTATGAGCACTTTTCCTGAATGGGGAACGTGGCTCGTTGAAGACATTGAAAACGAAGTCGTAGCTCCGGGCAACGTTGCCATGTGGTGGCTCGGCTGCACTGGTATCTGGTTCAAAACTCCCGGCGGTGCCAACATCACGATTGATTTATGGTGCGGCAACGGCAAGAGAACTCACGGCAACGGAAAAATGGCGGTCGGTCATCAAATGGCAAACATGTGCGGCGGCCGAGCAATGCAGCCTAATTTGCGCAACGTTCCGTTTGTTATTGACCCGTTCGCTTTCAAGCAGGTTGACGCAGTTTTAGCAACTCACTATCATCAGGATCACATGTCCGCAGAATGGGCGGCTCACGTTCTTCACAGCAACATGACGACGACAGACGAAAACGGAAAAGAAATTCCCGTACCGTTCATCGGTCCGTTAAAGTCCGTTGAAACTTGGGTGAAGTGGGGAGTCCCTGAAGACCGCTGCAAGATTGTAAAGCCCGGCGACGTAATCAAGATTAAGGACATCGAGATTGTGTGCCTTGACAGCTTTGACAGAACCTGTATCGTAACGACCGACTCGACAGGCCCCGACCGCGAAGAGCTCACCGGAAAATGCCCGACCGACATGGACGAGAAAGCAGTTAATTATCTCGTAAAGACACCGGGCGGAAATATCTATCACTCCGGCGACTCTCACTTCTCGATTTATTTCGCAAAGCACGGCAAAGATTACGACATTGATGTAGCTTTCGGCTCATTCGGCGAAAATCCGATCGGTATGCAGGACAAGATGACATCAATCGACGTTTTAAGAATGGCCGAAAATCTCCGCTGCAAAGTCGTTGTGCCCATTCACTGGGACGTATGGACGAACTTTCAAGCTGACTGCGAAGAAATTAAAGTCCTCTACGATTTCAAGAAAGACCGCAACGAATACAAATTCCACCCGTTCTTCTGGCAGGTCGGCGGAAAATACGTCTATCCTCAGGACAAGGACAAGATTTATTATCATCACAGACGCGGTTTTGAGGACTGCTTCGAGGCTCCGCAGAACATTCCGTACCGTTCGTGCCTGTAATTGAGGAGATAAGATCATGTCTACAGTTTTACAGGATATTGTCGCAAAAAAGCATTACAAATTTATTGACGGCGAGGGTCTTACGTGGCAGGAAGCTGTAAAGCAGAGTACTGAAAGCCTCATCGCCGACGGAAGCGTCTCAAAAGACTTTTACAAGCAGATAATTGCATGTGTTGAGAAATACGGCCCTTACATGGTCTTTGAGCATAACGTGGCAATGCCTCACACAACAGAGAACGCTGAGGGCGTTTACAAAACCGGCATTGGCTTTATGGCGTGCAAAAAGCTGATTGATTTTGGCGTAGACGAAGACGGCGAAAAGAAAGAAGCAAATTTATTTTTCACTCTCTGCTCCGCCAATCCGACCGAACACATGAATAACATTCAGCAGTTAGCTAATATTTTCCAGAATGAGCCGCTGCTTGACGCGCTCGCAGTCGCAACAACGCCGGAGGAAATTTTAGCCGCTGAAGAAAAATATCCATGCGAAGAAGAATAATTTAATATTGAGTTAAAAATCACGAAAGGAAAGAAGAAATAATGTTCATCTTAAACGAAATTTGGGCCTTTTTTGCAACGTACATATTGCAGCAAGCTCCGTACATGGTCGGCTTCCTGACGCTGCTCGGCTATTGCTTAATGGGCAAAAAATGGTATGACACGCTCGCAGGAACTTTGAAGGCAATCATCGGAATGTTGATATTAAATGCAGGTTCGGGCGGCTTGGTCGGCAACTTCCGTCCTATTCTTGCGGGACTTAAAGAGCGTTTCAACTTAACAGCTTGCGTCATTGACCCTTACTACGGACAGAACGCAGTTACAGCCGGAGTTGAAGAAGTTTTTGGTAAAGGCTTCTCGCAGGTTATGACGCTGTTGTTAATTGCATTTATCGTTAATATTTTGCTTGTCCGCTTCAACAAAATTACAAAATGCCGCTCTCTTTTCACAACGGGGCACGTGCAGGTACAGCAGGCAGCAACAGCATATTGGTTAATCATGTTCGCGCTTCCCGGACTTTTGAACAACGATTTATATTTAATGATCGTAATGTCAGTAATTTTGGGAGCATATTGGGCAGTCGGTTCAAACTTGACAGTCAAGCCCATGCAGGAATTAACTGACGGCGCAGGCTTTGCAATAGCTCACCAGCAGATGTTCGGAATTAGATTCGGATATTGGCTCGCCGGTGTACTTTTTGGCGATAGAGGCGGAAAGCGCAAAGTTAAAAAAGTCGGAGACCTCGAAATGCCCGGCTTCTTCTCAATCTTCAACGAGAATATGGTTTGTACAGCAATATTAATGACAGTTTTCTTCAGCATCATAATGGTTGTTATCGGCAAACCGTTCTTTGTTGAGAAGAAAATCATCAAAGAGAGCATGAACTTTGGTTTCTATTGCTTGAATACATCATTACAGTTTGCAGTTTATCTGGCTATCTTACAGTTAGGCGTTAGAACGTTCGTTACAGAACTAACAGCGTCATTCCAAGGAATTGCGGATAAATTATTACCGTCATCAGTTCCCGGCGTTGACTGCGCTGTCTGCTACGGATTTGGCGATTCAAACGCTGTTACTTTTGGATTTTTAGCCGGTTTAGTCGGACAGATTACAGCGATTTTAATATTAATCTTCTCCGGCTCGCCAACGATTATCATTTGCGGATTTGTCCCTGTATTCTTTGATAACGCTACAATCGGACTTGTTGCAAACGAAAAAGGCGGTCTCAAAGCCTGCTTAATTATTCCGTTCCTTTCGGGATTAATTCAGGTTTTCGGAGCTGCTTTAATCGCCGGCTGGGTAGGACTTGCAAATTACGGCGGCTATCTTGGAATGTTCGACTGGGATACAGTTTGGCCGGCATTCACTTGGGTAATGCACTATTCGGGATATATCGGAGTTGCTATTGTCGTTGTAGTATTGCTTGCAATTCCTCAGATTGAATATTTAATGGATCCGAGGGGCTACTTCTTAATCACTGAAGATTATGAAGCATACAAGGCCTATATTGCGGAAAAGAAAAAAGCCTAAAAAAACTTGAAAGGACTTGAAATTTTATTATGGCAAAACTTGACGGAAAAAAATTATTGGCATGCTGTGCAAACGGTGCAGGCTCATCGCTCCTCATGGAGAACGCAATCAAAAAAGTTATGACTCGCAACAATATTAAACCTGCGGCAATCAGCCACTGTGCAGTCTCTGAAGGCAAAAGCGCGGCACCGAACTATGATGTTGTTCTTTGCGCAAAACCGTTCGCAAAAACTTTTGAGGGAATTGACACTTCAAAAACTACGTTAATCACTTTGAAGAACGTTATGTCGGACAAAGAGATTGAAACGGCTTTGAAAGATGCTGGATTAATCGACTAAGTTTTTTTGCTGTTGCAGTTAAAGATGTATCGTTCAATCAAAAGCGTAATTTTTGATGTTGACAATACACTTTACGATTTCACGCATTCAAACAGGCTGGCGTTAAATGCTCTGAAGGAGTATACAAAAAAAAATTTCGGCTGGACCGCTGAAGAGTTTGACGAAAAGCACGCAGCAGTTCAGCATGAAATTTACGAACAGCTCGGTTATAACGGAAGTTGCAGGGACAGAATGTTACGGTATCAAAAAATGCTGGAGCAGTCGTCCCTGCCTCTTTTCCCCCACGCCGTGAAAATGTATGAAATGTATTGGTCAACTTTAATGGATACTTTAACGCCTTATGACGGCATGTCCGATGTAATGAAGGCACTGAAAGAAAAGGGCTTGAAGATCGGCATTGGCTCTGACATGGTCCCTTACACTCAAATGCTGAAACTTGAGCGCATGAAAGTTTTGCAGTATTTTGATTTCATGGTAACAAGCGAAGAAGCCGGAGAAGAAAAACCCTCGCCTAAAGTTTTTAGCATGTGCGTAAAAAAAGCCGGCTGTCTGCCTTCGGAGTGTCTTTTTATCGGCGATGATTTACAAAAAGATTACTATGGAGCTTTATCCGCAGGCATGAACGCGCTTTGGTTTGATCCTTATGATAAAAAAAATGCTGAAAATGTAGCGCGAATAACAGCTCTTAAGCAGATTTTACAGATAATTTCAGATTAAAATTATGGATAATTTTTTATCACGATTTCTGCCTTACATTCCCGGAATAATAATTTTTCTTGTAGGCTCCGGGCAGGTTAAAGGCTGGCTCAAAAGACGCAAAAAAGATTCAAGCTCCGTCGCTGATGTCATAAGCTGCGAACATGTCATCAAAAAAGACAGACAGGGCAGAGAATTAATGAATTACTACGACATCACGGCAGAATATACGGGATTAGGCTCAAATAAAAAAGTTCAGCAGATTTTCAAATCTCCGACAGAATACGCGCCCGGACAGCAGGTCAGAATATTTTGGGGGAGCGGAACTGAAAGCTCTCAGCTTAGCGAAAAAGAAGACGAGACCATTTTTCATCCGTTAGTCATGATGACGGGAGGGGCTTTATTAATTTTGCTTACGATGTTTGAAAATCAGAAGCGCGAAGTTGAAGCCATGCTCTGCCTGACTATTATATTAATCGGCGCAGGAATTAATCTGCTGTATACTTATTTTTCATTGAAGAAAAAAAATTTGCAGCGCATTGACGCTGAAGTAATTGATATATTTTCGCGGCAGCTCTCAAAAGAGACAAAAATTTGGAAAAGCTCGAAATTTACCTATTATCCGATTGTCAAATATGAAATTAACGGCAGGGAAAATATCAGGAGATGCAGAATAAACTCAAGCAACGAAAAATCTTTTAAGCGCGGCGAAAAAATGTCTCTATACTATGAGCCGGCAACGGGAGCGGTGCTTGAAAGACACGCCCACATCGGGCTTGCTATAACCGGAGCTGTAATTCTCATTGTTGGAATACTCGCAGGCTTGAGCATTCTGTCAGTTGTATTATAGGCAGCTCTCGAAAAAAATCGGGGGCTGTTTTTTGCGCCGTGAAAAATTCTACAGAAAAAATTTTTCTGCATTCGTGGAAAAAATTAAAATTTTCTCGCTCTCATTTAATGATTTTATAGCGTTTAATTGTTCAACGCTGTCCTTCTGTGAGGCCCACGGGCTGTCAGAGCCGAAAATTACGCGCTCAGCTCCAAAAGTTTTTATTATCTCGACAAATTCATCTTCGCCGAGCATTTTACATTCTTCACGGGTTTTATAAAAATTATCGCAGTTTGGCGTAAATTCACCGAGTGAAAATGCGGTGTCAATAAAAACTCCCTCATAACTTGAAAAAATTTTTGCTTCGTCCCATGCTCTCCAGCCTCCCATGTGGGCAAGAATTATTTTTTTATCGCCGTGTATTTTTTCAAGAGCGTTTTTTATTTTTTCGGGCATTGCGTTATCATTGCCGGGAAAGCCTATATCCCAGCCTGCGTGAATTAAAACCGCAAGGCCAAGCGCGCAGGCTTTTTGAAGAATTTTTATATATTTCCCGTCATCAAAGCTCAAGCCCTGATAAACCGGGTGAAGTTTTATGCCTTTTATGCCGGCTGAAAAAATCCTTTCAAGCTCTGCCTCATAATTTTCAAAATATGGGTGCATTGCCCCGAAAGAAATAATATTTTGATGGTCAGAATTTATTTTTACGGCTTTGTCGTTTATTCCCGTAACCTGTTCCGGCTTTGTGGCTACAGGCTGTAAAACTGAACGGGACACGCCTGCATTTTTCATTGAAGTTTCAAGAGCGTTTAATGTCCCGTCAGTAAAAGGCCGCGTGTGGCTCTTTGCCTGTAACTTTTCAAGAGCTGACGCAGCTATTTTTTCAGGGAATGTGTGAACGTGAAAATCCGTGATAATAAAAGAGGAATTAGGGATTATGGATCGTTTTGTCATTTTCTTTTAACTCCTAACTCCTAATTCCTAACTCCTAACTGAATTGAAGCGTGCTTAAATCGCCGACTTCGTTAAATAATTTATTGCACTGCGCTAATAATGACAAGCGGTTGGCCCTGATTTTTTCGTCCTTATCCATGACCATGACATCATCAAAAAATTTCGCGACAACTGGCGAAAGTTCCGCGAGCATTTTCGCAAGGGCTTCCCAGTCGTAAGCCTCAAGAGCTTTTTTGACGGGCTCATCAAGTTTCGCAACAGCTCTATATAAATTCTTTTCAGCGTCAACGGTCAATAATGCCTCGTCAACTTTTTCATTAATTTTCTCATTCGCGTTCTTGCGGATAATATTTTTGACGCGCACCGCAGAACTTACAAGAGCAGTGAACCATTCTTCAGCCTTAACGACGTTGAGAGTTTCAATTAATTTCAAAGCCTGATAAGGAACATTTCCGGCAACGCTGATTCCGAGTGCCGCAAGCTCATGCTCAAAGCCGCGTTCTTTTAATTGAACGTGCAAACGCTGCTTAATGAAGTCTAAAATTTTCGCCTGCGTAGCGTCATCGACTTCGTTAATTTCGCACGACTTTTTAACAGCTTCGGTGATGTCGAAATTATATTTTTTCGCGAATAAAATTTCGTTGATACAGCGGGCGGCTCTTCTAAGCGCGTAAGGATCCTGCGAACCTGTAGGCTCAAGCCCGGCTTTGTGGCACGCCGTTATGATGTGCACTCTTTCAGCAAGGCCAAGAACTGCGCCAACGTCATCGGTCGGTGTCTTGTCCGCTGCTGTCTGCGGCAGATACTGCTCATAAAGAGCTAGGGCAACTCTCGGATCTTCGCCTGCGCTCTTCGCGTATTCGCGGCCCATAACGCCCTGCAGGTCAGTAAATTCAAAGACCATGCTTGTAACTAAATCGGCTTTTGCAAGATAAGCGGCTCTGTCAACGAGCGGAGTAATTTCTTTCATGCCGTATTTATCACAGAACCAGAGGGCTAATTTTCGCGTGAGCATGACTTTATCGTAAACGCTTCCTAATTTTTCCTGATAAGTTACGCTCTTTAATCTCTCGACATAAGACGCTAGAGGAGTTTTTCTGTCCTCGTCCCAGAAGAAGGCCGCGTCCTCAAGCCTTGCGCGTAAAACTCTCTCATTGCCCTCCTGAATAACTTTTATGTCGGGTACCATGTTATTGCTTACGCCGACAAAATAATTAGCGAGCTTTCCGCCCTTGTCTTTATTTCTGACGGCTAAATATTTCTGATTTTTTTTCATTGAAGTCGTCAAAACTTCTTCGGGGATTTCGAGATAGCGTTTATCAAAAGTTCCGGCAAAAGGCACGGGGTATTCAACGAGATATAAATTTTCCTCGAGAATTTTCTCGTCCATTTCGACTTCGTAATTTCCGTCAAAATTCTGCTGTAAATTTGCAATGGCCGATTTCATTTTCTGAAGCCGTTTTTCCTGGTCTAAAATTACATCGTTATCATAAAGAACATCAAGAAATTCTGCGGCATCGTTAACTTCAATGACTTTTTTGCCCATAAATCTATGCCCGCTCGTCCTGCGTCCTGATTCGACATTGCCGTATTTGAACGGAATGATATTTTCATCAGCAAGCGCGACAATCCAGCGGATAGGCCGGGCAAATCGTACGCCCGAATTATCCCAGTACATGCTCTTCGGAAAAGTCAGACCGGCGATTAAATTTTTCAAAATTTCCGGCAGGACATCGAGAGTTTTTTTGCTCTCCTGCTTAACTTCTGCGGCTATGTATTTAATTCCGTTGACTTCGATTTCTTTTAAGTCATCGACTTTAATTCCTTTACCTTTGGCAAAACCTTCGGCTGCGCGTGTAGGCACGCCGTTTCTGTCATAAGCGGTCGATACGGGAGGGCCTTTTAACATTTCTATAATTTCGGTCTGGCTCTCGCTTGCGCCTGTAACGATTAAAACAAGCCTGCGCGGTGTTGCGTAGGTCTTAGCATCCTTAAATTCTATTCTGTTCGCGGCGAGTGAAGCCTCAGCGTTCTTTTTTAATGTTTCAAGAGCATCGGGAATAAAACGCGAAGGAATTTCTTCCGTGCCGATTTCAAGTAAAATATTTTTTATTGCCATTGTTATTTATTCCTCAAAAAAATTTCCTGTTGTATTTTCAAATTTTTCCATTAACGGGAAGCCCATTTCTTCGCGCTGTTTTCTGTAAGCCTCAGCACAACGGCAGGCAAGCGCACGGACACGGGAAATATAACCAGTTCTTTCAGTTACGCTGATTGCGTTCCTAGCGTCAAGCAGATTGAAAGTGTGAGAGCTTTTCAGCACGTAGTCATAAGCCGGCAGGACAAAGCCTTTATCTAAAATTCTGCCTGCTTCAGCCTCGTACATCTGGAATAATTGAAAGAGCATATCAGTATCGGCAACTTCAAAATTATAGTGAGAGTGTTCGACTTCGCCCTGTAAATGAACATCGCCGTATTTAACTTTTCCGGACCATTCTAAATCATAAACGTTATCGACTTTTTGAACGTACATAGCAATTCTTTCAATGCCGTATGTCAATTCCGCCGGGACGTTTTCCATGTCGAGGCCGCCAAGCTGCTGGAAATATGTGAACTGAGTTATCTCCATGCCGTCGAGCCATACTTCCCAGCCAAGCCCCCACGCGCCTGTTGAAGGATTTTCCCAGTCATCTTCTACAAATCTAATGTCATGTTCGTTAGGGTCAATGCCTAAACTTGCGAGACTTTCAATATAAAGTTCCTGAATATTTGCCGGGGCGGGCTTGATTATTACCTGATACTGATAATAATGCTGAAGTCTGTTAGGATTTTTTCCGTAACGGCCGTCAGACGGTCTGCGTGAAGGTTCAACGTAAGCGACGCGCCAAGGCTCCGGGCCAAGAACGCGCAAAGCCGTAGCAGGGTTCATTGTTCCTGCGCCGACTTCGATATCATAGGGCTGCTGAACTACACAGCCGTGACGGCTCCAAAAGTTTTCAAGCCTGAAATATATTTCTTGAAAGTTCAAAGTTTTTTATTCTCCTTTGTATTAAATATCTTTATCCGCCAATTTTTCTCATAGATAACAACGTAATTGCTATCAATCCCAGAAAGATTAAATTTCCTGTCAAGAACAACAGTGCAATGTCGAATTTGTCTTTTATTTTAGTCAATTCGCTTTTAATTTCTTCTACGATTTGCTCGGAATTTTTATTACGAAAATCAAATCTATTCTCTATTATCTTCTGCCATGCCTCAAACTCATATCGGGTTAGATAATCCCGTTCATTCATAACTTCTACCCCCTAATTACTTTTTCTTTGAAGCGAAGTGAGTATTTCCTCCTAAGTACGGCATGGGGTCAACTTTTTTATTATTCACTCTGACTTCAAAATGCAAGTGATTAGCCGTAGAACGCCCGGTACAGCCGACATAGCCGACAATCTGACCCTGCATAATTCTTTGTCCTTGTCTGACAGCAACACTTGAGCAGTGAGCATAAAAACTTTCAAGGCCGCCGCCGTGATCAAGCAGAACAAAATTTCCATAGCCCCTGAAGCCCATTGTCGAGTTATCGCCCGTTCGCGTTACAACGCCGTTTTTCGCGGCTCTTATCGGAGTCCCGGCCGGCATGGGAATATCAATGCCTTCATGCTTTCTTTTGCCTCTTGGCCCAAAAAATGATGAGACTTTACCGTCAACGGGCCACATCATTTTTCCGTTAAGGCTTCTGAAATTAAACATGTAACTATCATCTCTCGGCCTCGAAGTCATATTGTAATAAGGCACATAGTCAGGAGTTGTTCCGAACACGTGATCTAAGTCCGCCATTGTCGGAGTCTTGGGCACGGCGTTCTCAGGAATTTTTACGACTTCAACTTTATCGCCGACTATTAAAAGTTTCATCGGCCCTTGCGCTGAATTTCCGTTCGGCGAGAGAACTATTATAGGATCATTGGGAGTGTTCATTGAGGCCGGCTGGGTTTTCTTGGTTTTCGGAGTTAAGATCGCGTCCGGCTTGGCCATTTGAGCTATTGCTGCTTGAGGCGTTTGAGGTCTTGACGGCTCGACTTTCATTTCTCTGTAAATTTCCGGGAATGGGTCAGAATTTTTCGGCACATCTGCAACAGGCGGAGCAGCAGCTTCAATTTTAGGAGCTTCAGCCTCTTTCATTAAGTTCTCAAGTTTCGTCTGTAACTCTGTATTTTCTTCGTTATTTTTTATTTTCGCATCGTTCTGAAAAAGCTGAACGGGCTCTTTTTTCTTTTTTGCTTCAACTTTTTTTTCATGTTCGAGCGCGATTTTTTTTGCGTGGACAGCACTGTTCATAGGCACAAGCGCGGTAGGTTTCCATGCTCCCTGATTTTGCCATATCGCAAGCATATCGGCCTGATTAGCCGGTAAATATATTGAAGTCCCGGATTTTATATCGCCCGATGAAGTTATGCTGTTTGCCCATAAAACATCAGCGACCGAAATATCATGAAGCATACAGTAACGGTCGAGCTCCGCTAATCCCATATTAATATCTTCGTTAAATACAAGAGTCTGCCATTTAGCCGCATATGATGACGTTGTTAAAGTTAATGTAAATATAAATAAAGCTATAAATTTTTTTATTAATCTATTTTTTTTCTTTTTCATAATTTTTTTCACTCCTAACTCCTACCTCCTAACTCCTACCTAAATTAAACTCTCTCGGTTACGATTCTAAATCCTGCGTCGGCAAGTTCGCGCCTTATATTTTCTATTTGTTCGCTGTCTCTTGTTTCGAGTGCGAGTTTCAAGAAGCACGAGTTTATAGCCATGTTAGTATCGCCGTGATCGTAATAAACTGACACGACATTAGCACCGCATGAGGCGATTATTTCAGAGACCTGCTGAAGTTGTCCTGGCTTGTCAACAAGTTCAATCGTTAAATTAACGTTGCGCCCAGTCACCATTAAGCCGCGAGTTATGACACGCGAAAGAATATTAACGTCAATATTTCCGCCCGAAACTACGCAAACAGTTTTTTTATTTTCAATCGGAAGTTTATGGAACATTGCGGCGGCAACGGGAACAGCTCCTGCACCTTCGGCGATTAATTTCTGCTTCTCAATTAAAGCTAAAATCGCGGCGGCTATTTCGTCCTCCGACACGCAGACAATATCGTCAACATATTTTGAAATTATTTCAAAAGTATTTTCGCCCGGATTTTTTACGGCTATTCCGTCAGCAAAAGTTGACACGCCGTCTAAAACTTCTCTCTGATGATGGATAAATGAATTGTACATCGACGGAGCACCGGCGGCCTGAACTCCGTAAATTTTTACGTCAGGCTTTAATGACTTCACGGCGAACGACACGCCCGAAATTAAACCGCCTCCGCCTATCGGGACGATTATCGCCTCAACGTCTTCAAGCTGGTCAAGAATTTCAAGCCCTATTGTAGCCTGCCCTGCGATTACAAAATCATCGTCATAAGGGTGAATAAAAGTTGCTCCCGTCTCTTCTACGAGATTGACCGCCCTGTCGTGAGCGTCATCGTACGCGCCCTTAACGAGTTCTATATTAGCTCCGAGCCTGCGCGTGCTTTCAACCTTCATTACGGGCGCGCTGTCAGGCATACAGATTGTCGCTTTAATTCCCTTACGGCTTGCCGACATTGCCACGCCCTGAGCGTGATTGCCGGCTGAACATGCAACGATGCCGCGAGATTTTTCTTCTTCAGAGAGCTGCGAAATTTTGTAATACGCCCCGCGTAGCTTGAAGCTCCCTGTTACTTGTAAATTTTCAGTTTTAAGATATAAATTATGCGACTCGCTCAACAATGGAGCGGCTATTAAATCCGTCTTTCTTGCACATTCTCTAAGCACATAGGCTGCGTGATAAACTTTATCCAGCGTCAGCATTTTTTCCCTCCGTTCCGATTTTCATAATAAAAAAATCACACTCCATGAAAATAATTAAATAGTATACAGCAAATTTAACGATTTTTTTATGGAGTGTGAAAAAAAAAAGCAGCTCCCTAAAAATTTCCGTGAACTGCTTAAAAAGTATCGTTACAAAAAATTTTTGAGTTAATTCTCAAGCATAACGTAACTCTCGCTTGCTGCTCCTTGCCTTAATATCGTTTTGGAGATTAAAAAAGAACATGTCAGAAACGCCGAAGAATGAAGCTAAGTTTTTCGACATACTCTTATCAATTTCTGCCTCGCCGTTTAACACGGCTTTAATATTTTCTATAGGAATGTCGTCAGCCGTAATATTCAGAGGCTCTAAAAATTCCTCTCTTAAAATTTCACTCATAAGCGGTGCAGGTATCATTTTAATTCTCCTTTCCTCTAGTGATAGTCTACTATCTCAACATCGTAGAAATTATCTTCAAGAACATTAAAGCATATTCTGAACTGCTTATTAATCCTTATACTATATTGACCTTGCCTGTCCCCCTGCAACTGCTCTAATCTGTTTGCAGGAGGAATGCGTAAGTCGTTCAAATTTTGCGCGTTGTCCATCATTATAAGTTTACGCAACGCTACGCTTTGAATATCAGTTGGCAGTTTACGAGAATATTCCTGAAGATAAATTTTTTCAGTCTCTTTATCTGCAAAGCTGATTATCATTATTCCTAATTTAAGAAGGCCGTAACTCTTTCTTTGACTCGCGAACCGTCGGCCTGTCCTTTTGCTTTTGCCATAACGGCCTTCATCAATTTCCCCATGTCCTTAGGCGATGAGGCATTGATTTCCTTCGCGGCTTCGGAAATAAAAGCGTCAATCTGTTCATCGCTTAACTGCTTCGGCAGATAGGGCTCAAGAATTTTTATCTCGGCGAGTTCAGACTCGGCTCTGTCGTTCGCTCCTCCGGCGGTGTATTGCTCGGCTGCGTCCTTTCTCTGCTTGATTAATCTTTTAATGACGGTGTAAACGTCATCGTCGGTTATCTCCGCGCTTCTGCCCTTGTCGGCCTGTAATTTTTGGAGCTCGGCCTTCAACATTCTCAAGGTTGAAAGTTTCGGCTCTGTTCTTTCTTTCATCGCCTGCGTCAAATCGCGTGCTATATCCTGAGTTAATGACATAAAAAAATTTTTCTCCTTTCGTAAAAATAAAAATGGGAGCTGTCTTTCAAGCCCCCACACCCAAAAAATTTCAACACTAGCCTACATTCCTATGCCGCATACTTTTGCGTTTACGGGCAGCTTCGGCGCGTTGAATCTTTTTCGCGTCGCTCGGCTTCTCGTAGTGTTCACGCCTGCGAGCTTCTCGGAGTGTTCCTACTCTTGCTACTTCTCGCTTAAATCGCCTGAGAGTATCTTCGAGAGATTCTCCGTCCTTACGGGTAACTGTCGTCATATCAAAATCCCTCCCTTCGGATTCTTTCGGCTCATCGACTAGCCGGGAGGCCAGCCGAGATTACGTCCTGCTAACAAATGCAGATGGAGGTGAGGTACTGTCTGCCCGCCCTGTTCGCCTGTATTGATTACCATTCTGTAACCGTCTTTTTCGAGGCCAAGCTCACGGGCAACTTTTACGGCACTGCTCATCAGGTCTGACCACACTGAGGGATTATCAACTTCAATCCCGGACTTGTAATGTTTTTTAGGAATTACAAGGACGTGGACAGGGGCCTGCGGATTCAAATCCCTAAACGCGACGACATTTTCATCACTGTATATAAAATCAGTGGGAATATCACCGTTTGCTATCTTGCAGAAAATACAATCGTCCATAATTATTTTTATAGCCTCCTCGAAATGACGTTAAAATTTTATAGCCTTTTGACAGATTTAACAATTAGAATAATACTTATTTTTTTATTCGGGCTTTTCTTGCCAAAGTGAATAGCTCTATGTTATAAAATATTTTAATAAAAATTAGCATTATAAATTTTCCATGAAAGGGAATGATTAAAAATATGGAAATGTATTTAACGGCGTTAAAAGACCTGCTTATGAAGTCGGGCTTCATGGGGCTGATAAATCCGAATGCAGGCAACTTTATGCAGATGTACGGGCCAATAATAATGATTATCGTTTCGTTCGTGCTGCTTTATCTGGCTATCGGCAAGGGGTTTGAGCCTTTGCTGCTCGTTCCGATCGCGTTCGGGTGTCTGCTTGTCAACCTGCCGTTCTCAGGAATTTGGGACGAGTTTAACGAGGCGACGCACACGATAGGATTTTTACGCTCGCTCTATTACGGCGCAGAGTTTGAAATTTACCCGATATTAATTTTCTTAGGCATCGGAGCAATGACGGACTTCGCACCTTTAATCGCAAACCCGATTACATTTTTATTAGGCGCGGCGGCACAGTTCGGAGTCTTCGTCGCTTTCATCGGAGCGAACTGGCTGGGGACATTAACAAACGGTCTTATATCTTTCAATATCAAAGAAGCCGCAAGTATCGCAATTATCGGAGGAGCTGACGGCCCGACGAGCATTTATTTAACGGTCATGCTTGGGCAGACGCAGATTTTAGGAGCTGTAGCTGTCGCGGCGTATAGCTATATGTCATTAGTGCCGATGATTCAGCCGCCTGTTATTTATCTCATGACATCAAAGAAGGACAGAGGAATTATCATGGGACAGTTAAGACCCGTAAGCAAGCGCGAGAAAATTTTATTCCCGATTATCTGCACAGTCGTGTCAGGATTAATTCTTCCGGCCTGCGTGCCGCTTGTGGGAACGTTAATGTTCGGAAATTTATTGAGGGAGTGCGGAGTAACTGACAGGCTCAGCAACACGGCACAGAATGAATTGATGAACATCGTTACAATTTTCCTTGCTCTTTCTGTCGGCTCAACGATGGCCGCTGATAAGTTCCTGACGGTCGGAACGCTCGCAATAATTTGTCTCGGCCTTGTCGCGTTCGCGTTCAGCACGTTCGGCGGACTTTTATTCGGTCAGATTATGAAAGTCTTATCGGGCGGAAAGATTAACCCGATGATCGGAGCGGCAGGAGTTTCGGCTGTCCCTATGGCTGCGCGTGTCGTTCAGCGTTGTGTACAGCGTGAATACCCCGGACATTTCCTTTTGATGCACGCAATGGGCCCGAACGTCGCGGGAGTTATCGGCACGGCTGTTGCGGCAGGAGTCATGCTCACGCTCTTATCGAGATAAAAAAATAAATCACGTCTAAAAAAAATTCACCGGCAGACTTTTGTTCCGTCGGTGTTTTTTTTATGGTGTATTTTTTTATATGAAAAAAAAATTTTTTCTATGACGCTTAAAAATTTTCGTGACTCTGTCAAAAAATTTTTCTTTGCTAAAACTTATGAGAAGCAAAAAATTTTGAAGTTTTTGTAGTCCCCATTGTAGTCCCCAAAATAAATTTTCTCCGGAATTTTTTGAAATTAAATTAAAAAAATATTTTATCATAATTTTTTAGAAAACCCAGCTGATAAAATATAAGAAAAAATTTTTGATTTAAGGAGAAATTTATTAATGCCTGAAGATTTTTCAGAGAACGAAGTAGTTAGGCAGCGCAAGGAAAAATTATTGCGCCTCCGCTCCGAAGAAAATTATGACCCGTATATAAATGAAACTTGGGACAGAGAAGTAACGCTTGAGGAAATTCGCGGCAGGTTCGATTACCTTGAGCCCGAACAGGAAGCTAAAGACAGCCTGATAAAAACCGCAGGCCGCATTATGACAGTGAGACGGCAGGGAAAAGCAACCTTCGCGGACTTGGCCGACGAGACCTCAAGAATCCAGCTTTACTTTCAATTAAATTCGGTCGGCGAAAAAGAATACGACTTTCTAAAAAAATGGGTCGATACTGGCGACTGGATCGGCATTGCCGGCTACCCATGCAGGACACGTCGCGGAGAATTAACAATTTTAGTAACGGAGTATAAATTACTCAGCAAGGCAATCCGGCCGTTACCTGAAAAATGGCACGGCCTCACGGACACGGAATTAAGATACAGGCAGCGTTATTTAGATTTAATTGCAAATCCTGAAGTCCGTGAAGTTTTTAGAAAGCGGTCAAAAATAATTTCATCGTTCAGAGAAACTTTAGAGGCTCACGGCACACTCGAAGTCGAGACTCCTATTCTTTCAGTCTTGGCCGGCGGAGCGAACGCACGACCGTTCAAAACTTTTCACAACGCGCTGAGCGTGGAGATGTATATGAGAATTGCGGTTGAGTTATATCTCAAGCGTCTTGTCGTCGGCATGATGGGCCGCGTTTACGAGATCGGGCGCAACTTCCGCAACGAAGGCATTGACACAATGCACAACCCTGAATTTACGATGATGGAAGTTTACTGGCCTTACTGCAATTACGTTGACATGATGAACTTGGCCGAAGAGTTAATCAGAAATGCCGCGAAGGCTATCGGAACGCTTGAGATCGAATGGAACGGGATTAAATTGGATTTGTCAAAGCCGTTCAAAAAAATCACGATGCGCGAGGCCGTTAAAGAATACGCCGGAGTTGACTTTGACGCGGTTAAAACTGACGAAGAGGCACGAGAAATCGCAAAGTCATAAGGGCTTGGCGGTGAGCTCAAAGGAAATGAAAGCAGGTTCGCGGTTTTGAATTTGCTTTTTGAAGCGTTCGGCGAAGAAAAATTAATTGAGCCCACGTTTTTATTAGGACACCCGACGGAAATTTCTCCGCTCTCGAAAAGAGACCCCGATGACCCGGATTATACGCACAGGTTTGAATTATTCATGTTCGGCAAGGAAGTAGCTAACGCCTTCAGCGAATTAAACGACCCGTTAGACCAGCGCGAAAGATTTGAGGAGCAGGCGCGTAAAAAAGCGGCAGGCGATGACGAAGCGCACGTATTTGACGAAGATTTTATTAACGCTATTGAGACGGGACTGCCTCCGACCGGCGGAATGGGCATAGGAATGGACAGAATAGTAATGTTCTTGACGGGAGCGCGTTCAATTAGAGATGTAATCTTGTTCCCGACAATGAGACCGACGAAATAAAGTTAGGAGTTAGGAGGTAGGAGTTAGGAGGTAAAAATGCTTCCATACTCCTAATTTTTTTATGAAAAATATTTTTGAAGCAAGAATTAACGCGCTTTATAACTTAATCGAACACCACGCGAAATTATATTATGACAATGACGCGCCGGAGATTTCAGACTTTGAATATGACGCGCTTGTGAATGAGTTAAAAGAGCTCGAAAAAAATCACCCGGAATTAGCGCGAAAAGATTTTTTGACACACAACGTCGGGGGCACGGCAAGCGAATTATTTGCAAAAGTCAATCACGACACGCCGATGTTGTCGCTTGATAATGTTTTCAAGCCCGACGAATTAAGAAATTTTTTTGCGCGCATTGACAGTGATAAAAATTTTACCTGTGAGATGAAAATTGACGGTCTCGCAGTGTCTTTAATCTACGAGGACGGAATTTTTGTTAGGGGCGCGACACGCGGCAACGGTCATGTCGGCGAAGATGTCAGCGCAAATTTAGCTCTTGTTGAGGGCGTGCCGAAGAAGTTAAAAGACGCTCCGGCCGGGAAAATCGAGGTTCGCGGAGAAGTTTTGATGACGCTTGAGAGATTTCGCGCCGTCAATGAAATTCGAGAAGAACGCGGCGAAAATCCTTTTGCTAATCCGCGCAACGCCGCCGCCGGAACTTTGAGACAGTCCGAAAAAAATAATCACGTAATTTCAGAGCGCGGACTTGATATATTTTTATATTATCTTGTTGACGCTGAAAAGCTCGGCATAACGAGACAGAGCGACGCTCTTCAATGGCTTGAGGCTCACGGCCTGCCCGTTCAAAAAGCGTGGGCCTTCTGTGAAAATTTAGATGACGTTGAAAATTTTATCTCTCAATGGCAGACCGAACGCGACAAATTAAATTACATAACTGACGGCGTAGTTATAAAGCTCGACGATTTAACACAGTGGCCTGAAATCGGCGCGACCTCCCATGCTCCGCGCTGGGCAGTGGCTTATAAATATCCCCCCGAAGAGGCCAAGACAAAAGTTATAAAAATAGAAATTTCTGTCGGACGCACAGGAGTTTTAACGCCCGTCGCAGTTCTCGAACCCGTGAGGCTGGGCGGAACTCAAGTACAGCGTGCAGGACTTCATAACGCCGACTATATTTCAAAACTCGGAATAAAAATCGGCGATGTCGTAAAAGTCCGTAAGGCCGCAGAAATTATCCCGGAAGTCATTGAAGTCGATAAAAGCGCGAGGACAGGCAAAGAAGAAATTTTTACGATGCCCGAACGCTGCCCGGCCTGCGGTTCTGAAATTATAAAAATTCCCGGCGAAGTCGCTTTGAGATGTCCGAACCGTGCCTCGTGTCCTGCGCAGTTGAAAGAGAGCCTGAAATATTTTGCTTCTCGCGACGGCATGAATATTAAAGGCATGGGCGGAAGACTGTCGGCTAATCTTGTTGACGCAGGGAAAGTAAAAAATCTGAGCGACATTTATAAATTAAAATACGAGGACTGGATAACGCTCGATAAAGTTCGAGACAAGACGGCTAATTTTATAATGGCGGAGCTTGAGAAATCAAAATCGCGCCCGTTCGTAAATTTGCTCACCGCGCTTGGTATTCCTGACGTGGGCAAGAATGCCGCAGGACTTTTAGCCGGGCATTTCGGAAATATTGACGCAATTAAAAACGCCGCCGAAGAAGAAATAGCTTCGATCGAGGGCATAGGCCCTGTAATTGCTGGGTCGGTCCGTGAATTTTTCAGGAACGAAGAAAATATAAACTTAATCGAAAATTTTCGGGCAATCGGACTTCAAATGGGCGGTGAAGCTAAAAATAAAATTACCGAAAATAAATTCGACGGAAAAATTTTTGTCTTTACCGGGACATTGTCATCAATGACTCGCGAGGAGGCAGGCGAGAAAGTTAAAACGCTCGGCGGAAAAGTTTCGGGCAGCATAAGCAGGAAAACTGATTTTTTAGTTGCAGGCGACAAGACCGGCTCGAAGTTAATCAAAGCTGAAACGCTAGGCATAAAAATTTTGAGCGAGCAAGAATTTTTGGAAATGATATTATAAAAAAATGGTGGCGGCACCTGGATTCGAACCGGGGACAACGCGGGTATGAACCGCGTGCTCTAGCCAACTGAGCTATACCGCCATTTCTAATAATGAATGGTGGCGGGGAAAGGATTTGAACCTTTGACCTTCGGGTTATGAGCCCGACGAGCTTCCAAACTGCTCCACCCCGCGATAACGCTGCTACGTGGTGCCGGACGAGGGATTTGAACCCTCACGGACTTTACGCCCTCGGGATTTTAAGTCCCGTGTGTCTACCATTCCACCAGCCCGGCAAAAAGCACTGATGTTAAAAACACAAAGACTATTTTATATCTCATGTATTTTTTAGTCAAGTTTTCAAAAAAATTTTTCTTTTACTCTTTCTTTTACCCTTTGAAAAAATGAAAATTTCTGATAATCTTTCATGAAATTATAAATTCATAAAATTTTAGTTTAGGAGGAAGATTTTTATGTACGAAATTGTTTTAATACGTCACGGCGAGAGTGCATGGAACAAAGAGAACAGATTTACGGGCTGGACTGATGTTCCGCTTTCAGAAAAAGGAATTGAAGAAGCCCGCTCGGCCGGTAAATTATTAAAAGCTGAAGGCTATTCGTTCGATTTTGCATTCACTTCAGTTTTGAAGAGAGCAATAAAAACTCTTTGGCTCGTCCTCGAAGAGATGGACAGAATGTGGATACCGATTGAACATTCATGGAAATTAAACGAGAGACATTACGGCGCGTTACAGGGCCTCAACAAGGCCGACACTGCCGCGAAATACGGCGACGCTCAAGTAAAAATATGGCGGAGAAGCTACGATGTTCAGCCGCCGTTACTCGAAAAAACAGACGAGCGTTATCCCGGACATGACCCAAGATATGCAGGGCTCGATGAGGCAGAGCTGCCGCTTACAGAGTGCTTAAAAGATACAGTAGCGCGTGTTGTGCCGTACTGGAAAGAGAGCATTATTCCGCAGATTAAAGCCGGAAAGAAAATTATTATTGCGGCACACGGAAATTCACTGCGTGCTCTCGTGAAATATCTTGATAACGTTTCAGAGAAAGACATTCTCGAGCTTAATATCCCGACCGGCGTTCCGCTGCTCTATGAACTTAACGAGGACTTCACACCGAAATCGCACCGCTATCTCGGAGACGCTGAAGCAATAGCAAAAGCTCAGGCCGCCGTCGCAAATCAGGGAAAAGCAAAGTAAGGCAGGTAGGAGTTAGGAATTAGGAAGTAGGAGGTAAAAAAATTTTTTCCTTCTTCTTGACTCCTCTACAAGATTTTTGATTTAACAGGAGGTAAAAATTATGCACTATTCAGAAAGAATACAGGCGTTGAAAATTTCCCCGATACGCCGTCTTATTCCGTTTGCGGACGAGGCAAAGGCGAATGGCAAAAAAGTTTATCATCTCAACATCGGCCAGCCTGATATAAAAACTCCCGAAGAATATTTTGACGCGATAAAAACTTTTCACCCGACGACAGTAGCTTATCAAGTTTCGCAGGGTATCCCGGAACTCCGCGACGCGATTAGCAATTATTACAAAGCTATGGGAGTTCCCTACGAGCGCGAGGACATTTATATAACCTGCGGCGGAAGTGAAGCGTTGCAGTTTATCTTGATGATACTTTGCGACCCCGGCGACGAAATTTTAGTCCCTGAACCCTTCTACGCGAACTATAATACTTTTGCGCGGCTTGCCCTTGCGAATTTAAGAGGAATACCGACGACAGCCGAGACAGGTTTTCATCTTCCTTCAGAAAAAGTAATTGAGGGGCTTATAACCTCGAAAACACGCGCAATTTGGGTCTCTCACCCATGTAACCCGACAGGAACAATGTACACGCCCGACGAAATTGAAATGCTCTGCAGGCTTGCAAAAAAGCACGACATTTTCATAATCGCCGACGAAGTTTACAGAGAGTTCACGTATGACAGAGGCTCCGAAAGATTTATGAGCTTCGGCGAAGTCGAGAGCGCAAGAGACCGTGTTATCATGGTCGACAGCGTCTCAAAACGTTTCAGCGCGTGCGGTATTCGTATCGGCTGTCTTGCCATGAAGAACAAGGAATTTTTAGCTCAGGTCATGAAATTATGTCAGGGCCGTTTGAGCGTCTCCGCAGTCGAGCAGGTCGGAGCAGCGGCACTCTATAAAACTCCTAAGAGCTATCTCGAAGAAGTCAACAAGGAATATAAAATGCGCCGCGATGTCCTTTATAAGGGCTTGCAGGCTATTGACGGTGCTGTGTGCCACGAACCTAAAGGCGCGTTCTATACGATGGTAAAAATGCCGATTGACAGCTCCGAAAAATTCATAACTTGGATGCTCCAGAATTTTGACATCAACGGAGAGACGACAATGGCTGCTCCGGGCAACGGGTTTTACTCTGACCCAAGCAGGGGGCTTGACGAGATGAGAATTGCTTACGTTCTCAAGAAAGAAGATTTAGAGAAGGCGCTGAACATTCTAAAACAGGCCGTTGAGGCTTATCCCGGACGGCTTGAAGCTATTAAAGCATAAGGAGTGAATTAAAACATGAAACCTTTTATGGACAAAGATTTTTTGCTGAACACCGAGACGGCTAAGAAGCTCTTTCACGAAGCCGCAGAGAACTGCCCGATAATTGACTACCACTGCCACATCAACCCTAAAGAACTCTGGGAAGACCGCCATTATGACAGCATCACTCAAGTATGGCTCGGCGGAGACCACTACAAGTGGCGTTTAATGCGCTGCGCAGGAGTTCCTGAAAAGTTCATCACTGGCGATGCCAGCGAACACGACAAATTTTTAGCGTGGGCAAAGGTCATCGGCAAGGGCATCGGCAACCCGTTATATCACTGGAGCCATTTAGAATTACGCCGCTTTTTCGGTTATGAGGGTGTTTTGAATGAGAAAACCGCCGAAGAAGTCTGGAAGCTCTGCAACGAAAAATTACATCAAAAAGATTTCGGCGTTCGTGATTTAATTAAAAAGAGCAACGTCGAATTAATCTGCACGACCGACGACCCCGTTGACACTCTCGAATGGCACGAAAAATTAGCCGGCGATAAAACTTTCAAAACTACCGTGCTTCCTGCGTGGAGACCCGACAAGGCCATGAACATTGAGAAAGCAACTTGGCCTGAATACATCGCAAAACTTGAAGAAGTCTCCGGCGTAAAAATTAATTCGTTCGCAGCCCTGAAAGAAGCTCTCAAAAAACGCATGGATTATTTTGCAAAACACGGCTGCTCTTTGAGCGACCACGCGCTTGATTTCGTAATGTACGCCCCTGCGCCTGAAAGCGAGATTGAAGCAATAGTCAAAGCCCGTTTAGACGGCAATATACCGGGCAAAGAAGCACAGTTAAAATTCAAAATGGCTTTCATGCTTTTCGTTGCTAAGGAGTATAAAGCGCGTAACTGGGTCATGCAGTTGCACTACGGCTGCCGACGCGATAACAATCTTCCGATGTTCGAGAAATTAGGCCCTGACACCGGCTACGACTGCGTAGACAACAGCGCGCCTTCGGCACAGACAGCGGCGTTCTTGGGAGAACTTCAGAAAACCGACAGCCTTCCAAAAACAATTCTTTACAGCTTGAACGGCAACGACAACAGCGCGATTGATACAATTTGCGGCTGCTTCCAGAGCGATGAGGCCGTCTGCAAAATTCAACACGGCTCGGCTTGGTGGTTTGAGGACCATTTAGACGGCATGACGGCTCAGATGAAAACTCTTGCAAGTCTCGGCTATCTTGCAGGCTTTGTGGGAATGTTGACGGACAGCAGGAGCTTCTTGAGCTATCCGCGCCACGAACTTTTCAGACGTATTCTTTGCAAAATTTTGGGCGAATGGGTCGAAGAAGGATTATATCCTGATGACATGGAGACTCTGAAAGAAATCGTGAAGGGCATAAGCCACGACAACGCGAAGAAATATTTTAATTTTGCAGAAAAAAATTAGGAGCCGAGAAGTTTTTTTAACTCCTAACTCCTAACCAAAAATTAAACTCCGTAACCGAAGAACGCGGGAAGCCATAAACTAATCTGCGGTACAAACGTTATTAATAAAAGCGTTATTAACATGCAGAGATAGAACGGAAGCGTAGCTTTAACAACTTTCTCCATCGGTAACTTAGCGACAGCCGAGCCGATGAATAAAACTGCTCCGACCGGAGGCGTTAATAATCCGATACCGCAATTCAAAATTACCATAATTCCAAACTGAACGGTGCTGATTCCGATTGACTGAGCAACGGGTAATAAAATCGGCGTTGCGATTAAAATAATCGGTGCCATGTCCATGATACAGCCGAGAACTAATAAAATAGCGTTGAGCATTAACGCAATAGCTACAGGGTTGCTTGAAATGCTCGTGATTAAGTTTGCCGCCTTCGCAGGAACGTGAAGAACAGTCAAGCAATATCCGAATGCCGCTGACGTTGCGATTAATATTAAAACGATTGCTAACGTCTCTACGCAGGTGTCAAGCGATTTCCAAACGCCTTTCCAAGTTAAGCCCCTGTAAATAAAGACTGAAACGAAAAGCGAATAAACAACCGCGATAGCCGCCGACTCAGTAGCAGTGAATACACCGCCGACAACTCCTACAACGACGATTAAAATCGCTGCCAATGCCCAGAACGACGTTAATAACTGCTTGAAAAATACTGACAGCCTGAAAGGCTCGCCCTTAGGATAATTTCTCTTGACTGAAATAATATACGAACCGACCATTAACGAAATTGCTAAAATAGCTCCTGGAATGTATCCGGCCATGAACAGAGCTCCGACTGAAACACCGCCCGCCGTCGTAGCGTAAATGACCATGTTATGGCTCGGAGGAACTAACAAGCCTTCGCACGATGAAGTTATCGTTACGGCCGTTGAGAAGTCAGCGTCATAACCCTGATCTACCATCATGGGAATTAAAATTGAACCGAGCGAGGCAGTGTCAGCAGACGCAGAACCCGAAATTCCGCCGAAGAAATACGAAGCGACGATATTAACAGCTGAAAGTCCTCCGCGCATCCAGCCGACCAGCGAATTTGCAAGGGCAATTAACTTTTCTGAAATTCCTCCCGAACCCATTAAAACGCCCATTGTAATAAAGAACGGGACTGCCATTAAACTGAATGACCATACGCCCTTAATCATCTGCTGAGGAAGAGTAACGAGTGCCTGCCCCTGCGAGAGTAAGCAAAAGACCGTTGAAAGTCCGACAGCGTAGGCAATAGGGAAGCGAAGTAAAATCATAGCAAGAAAACTTCCTAATAAAATTAATGTTGAAATATCTTCTGCACTCAAGTTATACATTATGCGTCCTCCTCCTTAATTCCGAATAAGTCTTCAAGCCTCAATAAAATTTGCTCTAATTCAAAAATTACCATGCCTGCACCGGCAATAGGGATAGGAAGATACATCCATACGCGGCTTAACTGCGGAAGCGATTCATATTTTCCGAAACGCGCTAAAGGCGAATTGCAGACCTTAATTCCGTAATAAAGCATGACACAGCCAAGCGCAAAGACCGCTACGTCAGCAACTAAATCTGAAAATTTTACAAGACCGTCAGGTAAATACTGGTCAAATGAAGTCATGCGGATATGAGCGCGTTTTCTGATTGCCAGCGTGGCCGAAAGCATAGCCATGTAGCACATGAAAGTTAAGACCATTTGCTCGCTCCATGCAGGGTCGGGAATGAATGAAATATAACGCCCGGCAACCGCCATTGAAGTAATGATAACGTCGGCAATTAAAAGAATTTTGCATATAAACATAATAAACTTGTCCGTAAAATTATAAAGAGGACGGAGTTTATGAAGCAATTTGAACAAAATTTAACACGTTCCTTTCTAAAAAAATAACTAAATAAAATTTTTAATTAAAAAAAAATTAGGAGCTAAAAGTTCTTTAACCTCCTAACTCCTAATTCCTAACTCCTATCTCTTACTGAAGGTCTACGATTTTCTTATAGAGGTCTGCCTGGCTTGCCGTGTTGGCTTTGATTGTGTTTTGGCAGGCTTCGACCCACTCTGCTTTGTTCTCGACTTCGACAACGTGAGTGCCGCCGGCTTTAAGTTCGGCAAGAACTTTGTCCTCAGCCGCCTGTGAATTTTTCGCGTTCTCTGCTGAAGCGTATTTTCCGGCTTCCATGACCCAAGCTCTCTGCTTGTCGTTCAGCTTCGCCCAGCCTGAATCAGTGATGATAATCTGAACAGCTCCGAGCGTGTGTCCGTCAAGTAATAAATACGGCGCAACTTCCTGGAAAGCGTTTGAACGATAGTTAGCGATGGGCTGCTCGGCGGCGTCAGTAACGCCCGTCTGTAACGCGCTGTAAAGTTCAGTGAAGTTT
>JAFSXR010000023.1 GCA_017443985.1 Synergistaceae bacterium | reverse complement strand
GTTTATGGTCGTGGTACTCGCCGCACGGAAGTTTTGACGTAGTGCCTTCTCAGAAGTCCGATTTAATCCGAGTCTCAATGACGGTATTTTTATTAATTCCGTTTTTTCAGTGCCGTATCGCCGCGTGGAGCTGGAAATTTCCCTACAGCGAGATTTTTTTTCAGCTATGCAGGAATTTATTTTTACTCTTTCAAGCCTCGATAGTCATCGCTGTTTTTTGGGGACTTCTCGTTACGGCAGGATTATTATTTGACATAGTCGGCCTCGATAAAGTTCCGTATATAGTTTTTAATCCGGTTATCGCCGTGCCGCTCTCAAGCCTTGCGATAGCAATTTCGATTTCCGTAGCGATAAAACATCCCGGCATTGACTCGTTAGGCCGCTGGATATTGTCCGTGCTTGCGTGGCTCCTGCCGTTTTTTTCTGTGCTGTCTGTAATTTTTATTTTATGTCTGCCGTATTCGGGATTAAAAACTTTATGGAGCACAGGCCAAGCTAGTACGTTGATGCTTTTATTGCAGTTCGGGACTCTAATTCTTGCGAACGCGGCGTGGCTCGACGGGACTAAGCCGGCTTTCAAAAATAAATTCATAGACTTCCTCGCAAAAATTTCGCTCTTATGCCTTCCTGTTTATACAGTGCTGTGTATTTATTCCGTCGGCCTCAGGATCGCGCAGTACGGTCTTTCAACGGACAGAATACAGGCTATGTTCTTGGTCGTCGTTACGGGAATATGGGGACTGGGTTACGCCGGAGCTGTCCTGCTAAGAAAATGGCCGGCTTCAATCGGAAAAGTTAATATGGCTTCGGTTTTATTTATGATTATAATCGTTGCCTTGATGAACTCGCCGATCTTAGATCCGTACAGGCTGGCGGCTTTCAATCAGGCGAAGAGGCTTCAGTCAGGAGAAATAACGCCCGAAGACTTTGACTATATTTACACGCGCTTTAATCTTGGACGCTACGGCAATCAGGTTCTCGAAGAGCTTTCAAAAAACGGCTCTGACCCCGTAAAAAAAGGAGTTGCTTCAGCGATGTCCCTTGACGCTTCGGAATATGCGAATTATTTAATTACGAACGTTCCGCCGGTTTCAATGCGCCGTGAAATTATTTCGGGGGCAAAAGTTTTTCCCGAAGGCTCAAAACTTCCGGACGAGTATATAAATTATTTCGTCAATGAGTGGGGCAAAAAGACAGAAATTTTACAAAACGTTCAAGATGACGGGGACATTGCTTTTATTTTTGCTGATGTTGAACGAAAAGACTGCACGGGGAATTTAATTTTATTGACTGAAAAAGCCGGGACGGTTTATAAAATCGATGCAAAAAATTTTTCCGTAAGTCCCGTTTTAATCGGCGCGATAAACGGAAATTTTGAGATTAATAAAATTTTTTCAGGGGATATAAAAACTTCAGAGCCTTTGTTCATGGATATAAACATCGGCGAAAAAACTTTCCAGATTTTATTTTAATTTTAATTTTAATTTTAATAAGGAATTAGGAAATAGGAATAAAAACCTCCTACCTCCTACTTCCTAACTCCTACCTAAAAATTATTCGCCCTGATGATGAGCGAGCATGACAGCACCGGCGATTGAAAGCAGTTTCGCTCTGGGTGAGTCTGCACGGCTTGTAAGGACTACGGGCGCGGCTGCTCCGATGATAAGTCCTGCGGTCTCGCTTCCTTTTGCGAAGAAGCTGATCGATTTTGCAAGAGCGTTGCCGACTTCAATCTGCGGAACGAAAAGAATATCCGCATGTCCCGCGACGGGCGATTTAATGTGCTTAATGCGTGCGGCTTCCTCGTCGATTGCGTTATCAAGAGCCAACGGGCCGTCCACTACACAGTTCTTGATCTGTCCGCGCTGGTTCATCTGAACGAGTGCCGTAGCGTCGAGCGTGCAGGGCATTGCAGGGTTGACCATTTCGACGGCACAGAGGCACGCAACCTTAGGAACTTCAACGCCGAGCGAGCGCGCAAAATTAACGGTGTTCTGAACGATGTCGGCCTTCATCGGGAGGTCGGGATACATGTTGAAAGCTCCGTCAGCGATAAAAATTACTCTGTCATAGCCGGGAATTGAATGGAAGTAGCAGTGGGAGATTGCACGCTTGCCAACCCTGAGCCCGACTTCTTTGTTGAGCATACCGCGAAGGAAATTATCCGTGTGAAGCTGGCCTTTCATGTAAATGTCAGCGCGCTTTGAAGATACTTCAGTAACAGCAACAACACCGCAGGCGGCTTCGTTCGTTTCCGGGATAATGTGATAGTCGGCTTCAGACGCTCCGGCTTCGGC
>JAFSXR010000022.1 GCA_017443985.1 Synergistaceae bacterium | reverse complement strand
TTGCGCGTTGCTGTAGGCTTACAAAATTTTACACAGAAAAACAAAAAACCCCGTTATTCACGGGTATTTTATTTTATTCTCTACAATTTTTTATTAACATTTTCAAACACCTGGCGGAGAATGGAGGATTCGAACCCCCGGAGGCTTGCACCTCAATTGATTTCAAGTCAACCGCCATCGACCGCTCGGCCAATTCTCCGTACAAGGGGCATTATATCATAAAAAAAATCATGAGCAAGTTTGTAAAATTTGTGAAAATTTACTGCAGTCCCCCCTATATAGGCCGCCGCAAAGTTAATTTTATTATTAAAAGAATAATAAGCGAAGCTTCTTTATCGGCAAAAACTCATGACATTAAAAATTTTCATGTTATTATAGATAAAAAATTATATTAAGGAGTTACTAACTTTGGAGCGAAAAATTTTTGAATCTTTCGTCGGAAAACAGGTTGAAGTTTTTTTAGTCCCGGATACTCCTCAAACTTCAGGCGTGGTTTTGAGCTGTGAAGACGATTATTTAGTCATAGGCGAGGAGCTTTGGGCATATCCGGCAGTTTTGGGAATAAGGCCGTTAAAAAAATCAAGCAGAAATTCTTATATTAATCCTCCTGTCGTACAAAGGGCAGAGGCAGTTACTTATTCAGACGAAATAAATTCTGAAGCTGAAAAAAAAGCGTTTCTGCCTAAAAAGGAAAAGCCGGCTGAGCATGTTAAACACAAAAAGCAGGAAGAAATAAAAGAAGAAAAAGCGGAAGAGCCGGATATTTCCAAAGAGGTCAAAGAAGTTCCGGAAGTTCCGGAAGTTAAGGAAATGACGGCTGCTGAAGATAAGACCGAAAAGCAGAATGTTTCAGAGTCTGCTGACGCGCAGAACGTTCTGAACGTCCAGGAAGAGGCCGAGCCTTCGGAACAGAAAGCAGAAGAAAAGCCTCAAGCTGAAGAAACTGAAAAAGAAAATAAGACGGAAATTGATTTATCAGGGCGCGAATTTGAAGGGACTATAGTTGCATTTTATTATGAGCGCGGCTATTGGGGCTTTATTGAGTCCAAAGAAATAAAAGACTTAGGCATTCCGCTGCGCGACGGCGAGAGAGTTTTCGTCCACATAAATCAAATTTCGGACGAGATACTCCGCAACAAGCTCAAGCATGATAAAAAACGCTGGCCCATGATTGACGTAGTGTTCAAACTTGGAAAGAACAAGCACGGCGCAGTCGCAGATGATGTCCGCGAAAAGGCTAATATAAACCTGCCGAAACTTCCTGAAAATGTTCTGAAAGTTGATATGCTGTCGGCCGTCTACGAAGAAGGCGAGATAGATTATTTCAGACGCTACGACGGCATACCGCACGGCGAAATAAGAGTTAAAGGCAATGTGCTTTACAGATTTGAAGAAAGCGATGTTGTCGATCCTGTTCTTGCCGTATTTTTAGAGTGCTCTCCGTCAGCTGAAGGGCAGAAGGTCCGCTTTGTAAAGGTAATGGGCAAACGCGGAAAGATGCAGGCGACTCAGGTCTCCGCAGCAGAGCCCTTCCCCGAAGAAAAATTAAGGGACTGGGAAAAATCCGGGCTTATTCAAAAAGCTAAAGAACGAATGGGAATTAAAGAGTAACGATAATTAAGAGTGAGGAGAGAGGAAAAAAATCCGACTCCTCATTCTGTTACTTCGGCATTTCTGAAGAGCAGGACACCGCGCGGAGATTTATGAATATTTTTCACGCGCTTGCTTTGCAGTGAACCCGACGAATAAAAATAAATCGGCAGCACCGGCAAATCTTCCATCAAAATTTTTTCAGCCTCGTGCATGAAATTTATTCGCTTTGTGTTGTCCATTTCGACAGCGGCGTTTTTCATTAGCTCGTCAAATTTAAGATTTTTATAGCCTGTAGCATTTTGCGGAGAAGCCGACATTAAAGTTTCAAGCAGATTCGCAGCGTCGTTGAAGTCCAATATCCAGGCCTCGCGAGCTATATCAAAATCGCCTTTCTGACGTGTCTCGATAAAAACTTTCCATTCTTCGTTCAAAAGTTCGACTTCAATTCCTAAATTTTTTTTCCACATTCCCTGCAAAACTTCAGCTAAAATTTTATTTCCGGGATTTGAATTATATTTATAGGCAACCTTAGGAAAATTTTTTCCTCCGGGATAACCTGCTTCGGCTAAAAGTTTTCGAGCCTCTTCAACATCTGCGCGTTCAGGCAAAAATTCTCCGCCTTCAGTTCTAAAATCTTTTTCGTTTGTCGTGCCTGGTACAATGTCGCAAATAAACCCCGTCGCAGGACGTGCCCCCGACATTAAAATTTTATCAACGATTATTTTTCTGTCGATTGCAAGCGTGAACGCTTTTCTAATTCTGACATCATCAAAAGGTTTTCTGTCAACATTAAAACTACAATAGCCGACACCGAGCGCAGGCTTAGGGATAATTTCTCCGCGCTTGATTAACAAGGGAAGCATTTGCATCGGTACGCCGCTTGTTAAATCAAGTTTTCCTGCTCTGAAAGCCGCTAATGAAGTGTTAGGGTCGTTGATGTTTACGAATCTTAATCTGTCAATTTTTACGTTATCAGCGTCCCAGTAATTAGGATTTTTCACGAGAATCATTTCGCCGCCGTCGCCGTGCTTCCAGCTTTCTAGCTTAAAAGCTCCGTTTGAAATATAAGTCTCAGGTTTTGCGGCCCAAGCGGTTTGATACTCGTTAATAATATCCATTCGCGCCGGAGCGAACGCCGGGAAGGACATATAATCAAGCATTAAAGGATTTTTATATTCTAGATTGATCTCTAAAGTTTTTTCGTCTATGGCTTTTATTCCGACCTCTTCAGAGTTTGCCGTGCCGTTATAAAATTTTTCGGCGTTCTTGATAAAAAATCCGTAGCTTGCATATGGTGCGCCCGTCTCAGGATTTATGAGCCTCATGAAGCCGTCTTTGAAGTGTTGAGCGGTTAATTTTTCGCCGTCAGACCACTTCAAGCCATCGCGTAAATGAAAAGTCCACGTCAGCCCGTCGTCGGAAATTTCCCAGCTCTCAGCGCAGGCAGGTTCGCCCCTGTCATCAGAGCCGACTCTTAATAATCCGTCAAAAGTATTCATTATGACGACAGCTCCGTCGCTGGCATAGTTCAACGCAGGGTCAATAGTTCGCGGATCCGCGCCGAGATTGTAGACTATTTCTTTTATTCCTGTCTCTGAATTAACTTCAGGATTTTTCTGACGGTTTGAAAATATAACGACACATATCAAAAAAATAAAAACTGCTGCTAAAAAAATTTTTTTCATTTTTACTTCTTACCTCCTACCTCCTAACTCCTACCTGAATACGGGCACGCGCAAAAATGATTTCCGCCTTTATTTTCCAAGACCGCTTTAATTTTTTTACATTCGGGCTTGGCCTTCGGGCAGCGTGTGTGAAAGTTACAGCCCGACGGAGGATTTAACGCGCTCGGAATTTCACCCTCAAGAGCGACAGGAATTTTTTTGTCCGATTTATCGGGGTCAGGAACAGGAATTGAGGACAGTAAAGAGACCGTATACGGGTGCAGGGGGCGCGAATATAATTCATCGCTCGCGGCAATCTCTACGATTTTTCCAAGATACATCACGGCGACACGGGAACTTATGTGTCTTACCATTGATAAATCATGAGCAATGAATAAATACGTCAGACCTAATTCTTTTTGCAGATCTTCGAGCATATTCACGATTTGCGCCTGTATTGAAACGTCAAGAGCTGAAATAGGTTCGTCGCATATTATTAACTCCGGCTCAACGGCGAGTGCGCGAGCTATTCCTATTCTTTGACGCTGACCGCCTGAAAATTCATGAGGATAACGCCCTGCCTGTTCGCTGTTAAGTCCGACAAGTTTTAATAATTTATTCACTCTGTCCTCGTGTTCGTCCTTCGGGAATTTATGAATAATCATGGGCTCGCGGACAATATCGCCGACCGTCATTCGCGGATTTAACGAAGCGTAAGGGTCTTGAAAAATCATTTGAATTTTTTTTCTGAACGGCAGCATTTTTTTCGGCGTTGTCTTCGTTATGTCGTGGCCGTCAAAAATTATTTTACCGTCGTCGGGCTCATAGAGTTTTATTATCGTCCGTCCCGTCGTCGTTTTTCCGCAGCCTGACTCTCCGACAAGGCCAAGCGTCTCGCCTCTTTCAATATTAAAGCTGACATCATCGACCGAATGAATTTTTCCGGCAGGAGTGTCAAAAAATTTTTTTAGATTTCTAATTTCTAACAAACTACTCATCACTAACTCCTCACTCCTAACTCACTAAGCCAACAGGAATAAAAATGACTTTCTGAAATTTCGCACGGCTCCGGCTCATGCTCGAGGCAAACTTTCATGGCTTGCGGGCATCTTTCAACATACGGGCAGCCCTTCGGAGGGTTTAATAAGTCGGGCGGCTGTCCCTCAATCGGAATTAAACGCTCCTTAGGCTTTTCGGGATTAGGCACGGATTTTAATAGGCCTTTAGTATACGGGTGGGCGGTGCTGTAAAAGATTTCGCGCCTCGTTCCCTTTTCCATTATTTTCCCGCCGTACATTACTAAAATTCTGTCGGCAGTTCCGGCGATTACGCCTAAGTCGTGAGTGATTAAAATTATCGACATTTTAGTTTCGCGCTGTAAATCTTTCATTAACTTCAAAATCTGCGCCTGCACTGTAACATCAAGAGCCGTTGTCGGTTCGTCAGCGATCAATAAATCCGGCTTGCATATCATAGCCATAGCGATCATTATTCTTTGACGCTGGCCGCCTGAAAATTCGTGAGGGTATTGTTTGATTCTTTCAACGGCCGGGACAATTCCGACACGCTCAAGCATTTCGAGAGAACGTTCACGGATATTGCCCTGCCATTTATGACGCTTGAGGCTTTCTTCGAGCTGATAGCCGATAGTTAAAACGGGGTTTAAGCTCGTCATAGGGTCTTGAAAAATCATAGAAATTTTTTTGCCGCGAATTTCATTCATGTTCAACGTGTTAATGTCCTGGCCGTCAAAAATAATTTCGCCGGATTTAATTTTTCCATTTGCCCCCTGAAGGCCGATTATTGACAACATCGCAGTACTTTTGCCGCTCCCGGACTCGCCGACGATGCCGAGAATTTCTCCGCGTCTTACGTTAAACGAGACACCGTTGACGGCTTTGACTTCGCCGTTTGAAGTATAGAAAGACATGTGTAAATCTCTTACACTTAAAATATTTTCGCTCATGATTTTTACGCTGACACGGCCTCTAATTCGGGGTCGCGCATAAAACTTAGAATAGTAGCTTCTTCATGAGTTATATATCCGACTGACATTATTTATATTCCTCCTTAAATTTTTTCTTCATTCCTAACTCCTACCTCCTACTTATTTCCTTAGTTTCGGGTCGAGAGCGTCTCTTAATCCGTCGCCTAAAAAATTAAACGCAAGTATCGTTATCGAAATTGCCGCCGCCGGGAAAAATAATTGATACGGATATATTGCGAGCGAGCCTATAGCGTCATTGCAGAGAACTCCCCAGCTTGCCATCGGCGCACTGACTCCAAGTCCGACGAAACTCAAAAAAGCCTCCGTGAAAATCGCGCCCGGTATCGAGAAAGTTAATGTAACAAGTATCGGCCCCATTGCGTTTGGAATAAGATGACGCAGCAAAATTCTTTTCGATGACGCTCCGAGTACACGCGCTGCCAAGACAAACTCTTCATTTTTTAGGCGCATGACTTCGGCTCTGACTATTCGCGCCATAGGTGCCCAGTATGAAATCCCTAGCGTTATAAAAATACTTTTCAGGCCCGGCCCGACAACGACCATTAACAAAATTACGTAAATCATAGCGGGCACGCTGTAAATGACATCAACAATTCTCATCATGATATTATCGACCTGACCGCCCGCAAAGCCCGAAATGCCTCCATAAATTACGCCTATAAATAAACTTATTATGCTCGCTAAAAATCCTACGGCTAATGAAATTCTCGCGCCGTATAAAACTCTCACGAAGATATCGCGCCCGAATAAATCCGTCCCGAATAAATGCTCAAGGCTCGGAGCTTCGTTTGAGACCATGTAATCCTGCTCGTCATATTCATAGCTTGAGAGCATCGGCCCGAAGACTGCCATAGCCAGCACTAAAATTATTACGGCGAGGCCAACGACGGCTAACGGATCTTTCATTAAGCGCGAGCGAACGTCCTGCCAGTAACTTTTTGATGAGGTAGGAGGTAGGAAGCAGGAGGTAGGAGGCAGGGGCGAAAAATCTTTTTCAAAATTCATTTCGTTCATAAAAAATCACCTTAATTTTATTCTGGGGTCAATGAACGCTAGTATAACGTCCGTGATTAAATTAAAGAAAACTAAAATCGCGCTGTAAAAAATCGTTACGCCCATTATTGTTGTATAGTCGCGGTTCGTTATGCTCGTTACAAAAAAAGTTCCAAGTCCCGGCACCCCGTAGACCTGTTCAATGACAAAACTTCCCGTCAAAATTCCTGCGGTCAGGGGGCCAAGATAAGTTATTAAAGGAATAACGGCGTTCTTCAATGCGTGAATATAAATTACAGCGCGTTCACTCAAGCCCTTTGAATAAGCTGTGCGGATATAATCCTGACCTAAAATTTCTAACATGCTTGAACGAATTAAGCGCGATATAAAAGCCGCCGGGTATCCTGCAAGAGTTACAGCCGGCAATATGGCCGTTGAAATTCCCTCCCAGAAACCGACAGTTACCCAGCCCAACTGCCACGAGAAAATATAAACGAGTGCCGCCGCTATTACGAAACTCGGAACTGTAACGCCGAGAACAGATAAAATCATCGCGAGCCTGTCCGGCCATTTTCCGCGCCTCAAAGCTGAAATTATTCCGGCCGGTATTCCTATTAACAACGCTAAAATTAAAGCGAGCGAGCCGACTTCAAACGAAACCGGAAAACTATTCGCTATTAATTCATTCACCGTCATTCCCTCGTAACGGTACGAAGGGCCTAAATCGAGCCGCAGAACATTTAATAAATATCTCCCGTACTGAACATAAAGCGGATCATTCAAGTGATAACGCTCTATAATTTTTTCAAGCACGAAAGACGGAATGGCTTTCTCATCAGTGAACGGGCCGCCGGGAATTGCACGCATCATGAAAAAAGTTATCGTTATGATTATAAAAAGCGTAAGGAGACTGGCAAGCACACGCCGAAAAATATATCTGCCTGTCATAAAAAATTTTTACCCTCCCTAAAAAAAATTTGCCTTGAAATTTTAGCACGGAGAATTTTTTAAGAGGCGCGAAAAAATTTTTGATTCTATTTTTTTTAATTGCCTCGTGAAAATTTATGAGCTATGAAAATTTTTGAGATTTCTGTAGGTGTAAATGTAGTTGCAAGAAAAAATTTCTGCTGTAAAAAAATATTTGGAGTGTATTATTATATCATTGTATTTTTTTTAAGGAGCTGCGCAAAAAATTAAATGAGCTTAAAATTTTCTAGCTTTTCCGAATTTCTTGAGACTACCGCAAACGATGACAAAGAATTTTTGAAGGACGGAGAAATTTCAAAAATTCCTGCTGCTGCATGCGCGCTTGCTAATTCTTTGGGCGGCTGGATAATCTTGGGCGCGGAACGTGATTTAGACAACGAAATTAATATCACGGGCTTTGAAAATAAAAATACAATCGTAAATGTTCCGATACCGCACGGAATTTCTTTCAGCTTTCAAAAATTTCCCAACGTCATAATAATTTACATAGCTCCGCTTGAATGGCACAAAAGGCCGATTTTATTTGAAGGCAGGTTTTACAGGCGCGTGGAGGGCGTGAATTTAACCTCGTCAGCAAAATCAGCCACGATAATCGCATCGGACGCTCAGGACTTTTCACGCGACGACGAACCGGCTATGAATTTTTTTATAAATCCCGACAGCCTTAATGATTTTTATGGCACTGTCTTAAATTTTCACGATGAATATAAAAATTTTTCTGCGGGCGAATTTCTTTGCAGGAGTTTTATTTTTTCCGGGAAATACCTCACGCTCGCCGGCGCGCTGATGTTCGGAGACATTATAAAAATCAAAGCCGTTTTAGATTACAGCGGAGCCCACGCGGAACTCGAAGAGAATAACATATGGGACGCTTATAAAAATATTCTTCCGCGTCTCGTCAATAAACTTTCGTCGAGATGCTCGGAGGCGTTTCAGGAAATTTTTATTAACGCTCTCCTTCACGCAGATTATCACGCAGGCAATAATATAACCGTCCTTATAACTTCAGAGCCGCCAAAAGTTTTAATTAAAAATCCCGGAATAATAAGGGACGGCACGAGAAATCACAGACTGAAAAAAATTTTTGAGCTCGCTAAAATTTCAAGAAAGCGGCGCGGCCTCGACACGATAAAAAAATACATGCCCTCGTTCAAACTTGAGCAGGACATGCTGAACTTCTGCGTAACATCTTCGCTTGAACTCGAAGGGCCTGCAGAATTTTCCGGGCCGGCGAGAATTTTATAAGCTCCTGATTTTTATAATTCCGCCCTTGCGTTCGTTATGCGTGTCGTAAAGATTTTTCAGGCTGAACCACTGATACTCGGCATACGTAACTGTTAGAACGTTCACATCGTTCTCAATTTCTTCATAGCCTGCCAAGTTAAACCAGTGCCATTCAAAGTCATCGAGTTTAATATCGTGATGATTTAATAAAAGAAAAGGCACGGGAAAATTTCTGTCGATCTGATTAATTATCGTGCTCGAAAAAGTTTCGTAATCGACATTGCCGGAAATGCCCTCAAGAATCAGCGAATTATTTTTAACTTTTTTCATATAGTCATAAAAGCCGCAGATATACGTCTCAAGAAAATCAATTCCGTGATAGCGCGGAGTTAAAAAAGGCTTCATTACGGAAGCGAATTTCACAAAATCCGTGCGCGATAAATTTTTCGGGTCGAACGGGTAAAGGCTTAGGAACTTGTTATCATTCTCAAGCCGCGAAAGAAATATGCAAGTGTCGCAGGCCGTAACAGCAGCACAGCCGCCCATGTTCATATCCCATTCCGGCAGCCATTCCTGATTTCCGCCGGGCGTTCCGTCTATCGTGAAGTAATCTAAAATTTTTTTGCGCGTCAAATTTTCACACAGCTTTCAAAAAAATAATTTTCAAATTGAATTATAAACCCGACGCAAAAATGTGCTAAAATTATCGAAAATTAATTTATGATTAGTGAAAGGATCTTTTATAATGGCCGACATAGTAGGACTTACATGCACTCAGTGCAAAAGGCGCAACTACACGACGACTGTAAATAAAAAGAAGCAGTCAAAAAAACTTGAGCTTAAAAAATTCTGCAAGTGGTGCAACGCTTCAGTAATTCATAAAGAGTCGAAGTAGTTGCCAAAGATTAAAACCTGTTGTAAAATTTAGCGCGTGTTTTTCACGCAGGTCCGTGGCTCAATTGGCAGAGCACTGGTCTCCAAAACCGGGGGCTGCAGGTTCGAGTCCTGCCGGGCCTGCCATTTTTATGTACAAAGGACAAAGCAGATGGCAAAGGCAACAGAAAAGACAACCAAGCTGTCCTCGTTAATTGGCTTCATGCGTGAAGCTAAGGCCGAGTTAAAAAAAGTTACGTGGCCGACAAGAAGGCAGATGTGGTACTGGACATTAGTGGTAATAGTTTTTACGCTTTGTGTTTCGCTGTATCTCGGGTTGATTGATTTTCTTCTTGCGTGGCTTTTCAGCGCGTTGCTGGGATAAGGATCAGAGATGCCCGGCGATCGTCAATGGTACGTTGTGCAGACGTATGCAAGCTACGAAAAAAGAGTAGAGGCTGACTTGAAACAGCGTATAGCGGCCATGAATATGCAGGATAAAATTTTTAACGTAATCGTGCCGACAGAGACACGTGTTGTCGTTAAGGACGGGAAGAGCCGCGAGGTTACCCGGAAACTTTATCCCAGTTATGTTATAGTCGAGATGATTCTTGACGAGCAGTCTTGGTACGCTGTCAGGCACACGCCCGGAGTAACGGGTTTTATAGGCGCAGGCACCCACCCGATACCGCTTTCGCAGGACGAGGTTGACAGAATATTGGCTGTAGTCAATAAGGAAAACAGTGAAGCACCCGTTGAAATTGACTTAAAGCCCGGAGATTTTGTCAGAGTTACCGCTGAGGGCGAAATGAAAGGCTTTACCGGCACGGTAGTCGATATAAACTTGAAGCGCAGCAAAGTTAAATTCAAAAGCGAAATGTTTAGCGGCGCAGAGTTTGAAACTGATTACAGCGCGCTGGAGAAGATATAAGAGTACAGGCAATAAGTAATTTTTTGCAATAATAAATTTTTTTGCAGTAACGTAGCAGAACTGAACAGAAAGGAAAAATTTTCATCATGGCTAAGAAAGTTGTAGGGCAGATTAAATTACAGCTGCCAGCCGGCAAAGCGACACCCGCGCCCCCTGTAGGCCCTGCGCTCGGTCAGCATGGCGTTAATATTATGGAGTTTTGCAAGCAGTTTAACGCAAAGACTCAGGATCAGGCCGGTTTAGTAATCCCGGCGGTTATTACTGTCTACGCTGACAGAAGTTTCACGTTTGAGTTAAAGACTCCTCCGGCAGCTGTTTTATTAAAGAAAGCCGCAGGAATTGAATCAGGCTCAGGCGTTCCTAACAAGACTAAAGTAGGAAAATTAGCCCGTGCTAAAGTCCGTGAGATCGCTGAAATGAAAATGAAAGACCTCAACGCTAACGACGTAGATGCCGCTATGCGCATGATCGAGGGAACAGCGCGCTCAATGGGCCTTGAAATTACGGACTAAAAACTAAAAACAGGTAGGAGTTAGGAATTAGTAGGTAGGAGGTAGAAATCCTGCCTTAAAGACAAGCGGGAGAGCATAACTCGCAAGAACCGCAGGAGGTAAAAAATGAAGAGAAGTAAGAGATACAAGGAAGCCGCCGCCAAAATCGAGCCTAATAAATTATACGGGCTTCGTGAGGCTGTAGAGCTTTTCAAGAGCATAGCGACGGCAAAATTCAACGAGAGCATCGAAGTTCACGTGCGTCTTGGAATTGACCCCAGACACGCCGACCAGCAGGTCAGAAGCACGGTGAGCCTTCCTCACGGGACAGGCATAACTAAAAAAGTTCTCGTTATCACTCAGGGCGAGAAAGTCAAAGAAGCTCAGGACGCAGGCGCGGATATCGTCGGCGGTGATGACATTGTCCAGCAGATTCAGGGCGGTTTCATGGATTTTGACGCTGTAATTGCCACGCCGGATATGATGAAGTCAGTCGGACGTTTGGGAAAAGTTTTAGGCCCTCGTGGTTTAATGCCCAGCGCGAAAACCGGCACGGTAACTTTTGAACTTGCAAGCGCAGTCAAAGAAATTAAAGCAGGCCGTGTCGAGTTCAGAGCCGACAAGACAGGAATTACTCACAACGCCGCAGGACGCAAGGAATTTTCAGCCGATGATCTTTATGATAATGTAAAAGCCTTATTGCAGGCGATTTATAAAGCCCGTCCGGCTTCCGTAAAAGGAACTTATGTTAAGAGCATCGCAATAGCTCCGACAATGGGACCGGGAATACCCGTTGATCCGTCATTGGCGCAGAAAGAATTAGCTTTATAAAAATTTTTCTTTCGTTTGAAGTTTATAGATTAAAAATTTTTTCCGAAGACAGCAGGGGCGAACGCTCAAAAATCCTGCTCAGGAGAGAGAAAAAACAGGTAGGAATTAGGAGTTAGGAGGTAGGAGTTAAAAAAACTTCTCGCTTCGCTCTCTAGTGTACTGCCAGAAAATAACGCTCCTCCTGATGTATTTCGGGAGGAGTTTTTTTAAGAGTAATAAGGAGGTGAAAATAAAACATGCCGGCAAAATTTAAATATGAGCTTGTCGATGCTTTGAAAGAAAAACTCAGCAGGACTAAGGCCGTTTTCGTTGCGGAGTATCGCGGAATGACGGTTGCACAGAGTACGGCTCTGCGTAAGAAAGTCCGCGAGGCAGGCGGAGAGCTGAAAATTTCAAAAAATACGCTTTTAAGAATCGCAATGAAGGAAGCAGGACTCGCAGAACTTCCCGAAGATTTAACGAAAGGCCCGAACATTTACGCTCTTTGCTATGATGACCCCGTAGCAGTCGCAAAAGTTTTGAAAGAATATGCCAACGACAAAACACAGAAGGCTTTTATTCTCAAAGGCGGTCTGCTTGAAAGTCAGCAGCTCAATCTCGCTCAGCTCATGGCACTTGCGGATCTTCCGTCAAAAGATGTCCTCAGAGCTCAGGTCGTCAGGACAATCGCGGCTCCTATTTCAGGGCTTGTCAACGTTCTTTCTGGTACTATCCGCAATTTCGTTACATGCCTCGACCAGATTCGGGCGAAAAAAGAGGACGGCGCAGCAGCTTAGCGTCTTGAAATTTTGAAAAAAGACAATCTGTTTTAATTAAAAATTTTTTATTTTTTTATTTTTATGGAGGAAATATTATTATGACAAAAGAAGAAATCATTCAGGCTATTGAAGGAATGTCGGTACTTGAGCTTTCAGAACTTGTAAAGGCTCTTGAGGATAAATTCGGAGTTTCAGCTTCAGCGGCTCCCGTTGCAATGATGGCAATGCCCGGCGCAGGCGCAGCAGCAGCCCCTGCAGAAGAAAAGACAGAATTTGATGTCGTCTACAAAGGACCTGGCGCAAACAAAATCGCAGTCATCAAAGCAGTCCGTGAGATTACATCTCTTGGTCTTAA